>NZ_JBFTHK010000046.1:0-29015 GCF_056394205.1 Arthrobacter sp. 10T413_2
CGCAACAGCTCCTCGGAGGGCTCGGCACCGTCCTGATCCAGCGCATCGGCCCAGCCCCGGGCGACCCGGGCCAGGAAGTCCGCATCGTTTTCCGCGGCCGTGCGCGTCAGGGCGTGCTCCATCCGCGCCAGCGCCCCGGCGTCACAGACATGCCGGACCTTCGCCAGCGCCGCCGTGATGATCGTCGCGGCCCGGGATGCGACCTCCCCGGCCGCGACCGCYGCACCMAGCTCCGCRTGCACSGCCGGGACGGGCTGGCCGGTGAGTCCCCGGCGGGGCAGCACACCCCCGGCCAGCGACAACCGGCGCTTAGCCTCCGGCGCACCGATCCGCAACCGCGCCCGCAGGAACTCCGCCGTGTTCCGATACCCGTCATCCACCACCGCCGCATCCGACGGCACACCCTCCCCGGTCAGCGCGTCGGGCGAAGCCGCAGAACCGGGCGCTGTCACGCCCGTKAGCGCGTCGGGCGAAGCCGCGGAACCGGACACGCCGTCGATTCGGCCGTCGGCCGCAGCACCGCTCACCCCGCCGGATGGTGCGCCACTGACGGTCGCGGTTCCGGGGGCCTCGTCTCGCCAGCCCGTCGTCCACGACGTGCCGGCCCCCGCCGCCGTCCTCGCCGCCGCGGAGGCCTGCGTCCGGGTCCGGTCCACCGCGGCGGCCGCCACCAGCTGCAAAAACTCCACCCGGCGCGAGAGCTCCTCCACCCGCCCGGCGAAATCCGCCGCAGCCCGGAAATCCCACAACGCCGCATCCTGAACCGCCGTCGAACCCACAGCCTCCAGCGCGGCCAGGGCAACATCCACACCCGACAGCTGGCCCCGGTCCGTGTTGCGGTCCGTGCCATCCCCGTCGTCCCCGAACGGAATGAAATCCCTGGCGGCTTCCATGAAACCAGTCTCCTCCGGGGGTCCGACAGTTTTAGCGGGGACCCAAATTCCAACCCCGTGAGTGGGTCCCCATTCTTCCGAGCTTTGCCCCGTAGGCTGCAGGGCTTAGGGAAGCCACACGTGCCAGGGATGCCCGACGGCACAAATGCACTTACACTGCTGGAATGCCTATCATCCCGGATACCAAGGACTGGACTTGKGTCCTGTCGCGGCCCTGCCCCGAGTGCGGTTTCGATGCTTCCGTTGCGACCCCGGCCACCGTGCCCGGGATCATCACCACCATGCTCCCGCGGTGGCGCKCCGCCCTCCGCCGGCCGGACGCGGCGGAGCGGCCCGATGAGGCCACCTGGTCCGTTCTCGAGTACGGCTGCCACGTCCGGGACGTCTTCACACTCTTCGATCACCGTTTGGCGCTCATGCTGAGCGAGGACGACGCCCGGTTCGATGACTGGGACCAGGACCGGACAGCCATCGAACAGGACTACGCCAACGCCGATCCAGCCGAGGTCGGTGCCGAGCTGACCGCCGAGGGCGAGCAGATTGCTGCGTCCTTCGCCCGCGTCACGGAGCAGGACTGGGGCCGCAAGGGGACCCGGAGCAACGGCTCAGTATTCACGGTCCTGACCTTTGCGCAGTACTTCCTGCACGACGTCGTCCATCACCTCCACGATGTGGACGGTTAGCCCCACGACGGTTAGCGCGTGGACCGCAGYCCGCTAGCTACCGGCCTCTAGCGCAGTCCCCCGAGCAGACTCACCTAACCCACGGCCGACTACAGATCCTTGTCCMACGCCATGCTGCGGTTGACTGCCGAATAGCCCATTTTGATGTACAGCGCGAGGGCTCCGGTGGGGTTTTCTGAATCGACGTCCAAGGAGGCCACGTCCATTCCGGCCGCGGCAAAGCGGCGCATGGCATCCGCCAGGAGGACCTGCGCGATGCCACGGCCGCGGAACTCCCGCCGCACTCCCAGCAGCTCTGTGTACCCCTCGCGGTAGCCCCGGGCCAAGGCACCCTCGGCGTCGTAGGTGGCCAACTGGTAGCCTGCCACCGTTCCCGTGGAACGCTCAAGCACGACGCCGCTGAGGTCCGGCCGGCCCTGCGGATCGTTCACCACAAAACCCCATCCCTCTTCGTCCCGGGGCTCGCTGCCCCAGTGGTCCCGAAATGCGTCATTGTGCGCCAGCCGCACGGGCTCGTGGAGCGCTGGCCCGAAAGTCACGAGCTCCAGTCCGGGGTCCAAGACAGCATCGGGCAACGCCTCGTTCAGCGGCCGGTGCATCTCGTTGTAGTAGCGKACAATGCTGTAGCCGGAGCCCGCGAACAAAGCCGCCTGGTGTTGATGTTTCTCCTCCATGTAGAGCCGCAGCCTCGGATGCGGCGGCACCGCTCCGGCTTCCGCCACGCCGCTGGCCGCTGCAGCATCCTCCACGAAGCGTTCCCTGGTCCGCTGTTCCATCCAGCCCAACAGCACGCTGCCGATTCCGCTCCCCTGCCACGCAGGATCCACGCAACCGGCCCCTGTCGCCTTGTCCCCATCGGGGTTCTTGGTGATCCGGGCGTACGCGCGGGCAATGCCCTGCGGATCGAACCCTAGGATGGTGTTCGCCGCCACCGGGTTGTTCTTCGACTCCAGGATCTGCTCCAGATCGGCGCGGCGCTCGAACCAGACGGGCTGCTCCACGGCGGCGGTCCGGGCGATCAGTCCAGCCCACTCATCRAGGTCCTGGTGTTCTGCCGGCCGCCAAACCAGCCGGGAATCGAGCACGGGCAGAGTATCGCCTTGTCGGTTCATGGCAACAGGCTAACGGGCGCCCTACCCCCGCGCCAGCACCGCCGCCGCGGCCGGATGCCCGCCAAGGGCCGCCGCGGCGTCGAGGTCCATACGGATATCAGCGACGTCGATATCGTCCGGGTTGTGCGTTACGAGGACCACCGTGCGGTCTTTCAGGCCGTCCCGCAACTCGGCCAGCATGAGCCGTCCGGCCTCCGCGTCGAGGTGCGCCGTCGGTTCATCGAGCAGGATGACATCGGCCCCGGTCATGAGCGTCCGTGCAACGGCCAGGCGCTGGCGCTCCCCGCCGCTGAGGAACGCCCCGCCCGGTCCGATCCGGGTGTCCAGGCCGTCCTCAAGCCGGGCCAGCACCGGGCCGAGCCCCACGGCGTCGAGCGCAGCCCGCATCTGCTCGTAACTTCCGGCTGGCGCTCCGCCGCGGGCGGCCGCGGCGCCTTCTTTGGGCGCGGCGGCTTCCCCGCCCCGCGCGGCATCTCGGGTCCGCGCGGCATCTCCAGAAGTGTTGCTGCGGCCGGACTCTGTCTCCACACCCGCCCCTGGCCGCKCCAACAGAAGGTTGCCCCGGATGGTGGAGTCGAACAGATGCGCCTCCTGCGGGMACCAGGCCGCGCGGCCGGTCAAAAACAGGTGGCCACTGGTTGCCGGGAGGAAACCCAGGGTCACAGCGAGCAGCGTGGACTTGCCGGATCCGGATGCGCCAGTGACGGCAAGCCAGCGTCCCGGGCCGGCCGCGGCCGTGAGCCCGGTAAAGACGTTGCCGCCGCCAGGCCACCMGGCGGCGAGGTCAACCAGCTCGATCCCGGGCTCCCCGTCGGGCCGTGCCGCCCTAGGAACCAGCCCGCCGTCGGCGGCTTCGCCGCCTTCCGGTCCGCTGTCAGCCCCCGCGTCCAGGACTCCTGCCTCGCTGATGCGCCGCAACACGGCGCGCAGCGCCGGGAACTGCCGCACGCCCGTTGTGATGGCCGCGTAGGGGTCCACCAAGGCGAGTTGCACGAGCACGACGACGGCGACCGTCGCCGGTTCGACCGCGCCGCTAAGAGCCAGCGGGGCGGCCAGTACGGCGCTGGCCAGCGCTGCGCCGGCACAGGCCAGGACGGTCAGCGACTGGCCGAGGCCTTCCGCCCAGGCCGACCGCTGCGATGCTCCGGTCGCGGACCGGTCGGCCCTGCTGATCGCACCCAGCACGGGAGCGGTCACTCCGTTGGCGTGGAGTTCTGCGCGGGCGTCCAAGGCGGCGGCGACGTCTCGGAGCACGCCAGAGCGGAGCTGCTGTTCGGTGCCGGCGGACATKCGGTCGGCCGMCAGCGCCAGGGCAGGGGCCACGATGATGCTCAGCAGCGCCGCTGCGGCCACGGCCGGAAGCGCCGCCGGGAGCAGAAAGCCGATGCCGACCACTGCGGTCACGGCGACGGCGACAGCGGTGACAGGMGGCAGGACGACGCGGGGAAGGAGATCACGGAGGGTATCGACGTCGTCCACCACCGTGCCCAGGACGTTGCCGCCCTGCAGGAGCCGGCGCAGGGACAGGGCGCGGCGGCTCAGCGATTCCCAAAGCCGGCCCCGGAGCCGGGTCAGGGCGGCGAAGACGGCATCGTGCAGGAGCAGACGTTCGGCGTACCGCAGGCCAGCCCGGCCGACGCCGAAGAACCGCACGCCGACGATCGCCGTCAGCAGGTACAGAATGGGCGGCTGCTCGCTGGCACGGATGATCAGCCAGCCGGACAGGCCGGCGAGTGCGACGGCGAAGAGGGCCGCCAGCGTGCCCACGGCTCCGGCGGCGGCAAAGCGGCCCGCCACCGGTGCCAGCAGCCGGCGCAGCCGGGCCGCGACCGAGCCGGGGTGTGGAGCCGACGGGGCTGCCCGCGTCCCGGGCGCCGCTCCGGTCCGCGCCGGGTCCGGTTCAGTGACGGGGGCCCCTCCGACGCAAGTTGCTGCGGCCTGCACGGTCCTCCGGTCCGGCACAGTCGCCGCAGTCGACGCCGATACCGCAACAGACGCTGCCGCCGCAGCAGCGACGGTCGACGGCGGCACGATTGCTGCAGCGTGCACGTCCGTCTCTCCCCCCGCGGATGCCGTCGGCGCCACGCGATCCGTATGCTCAATGCCGCGGTGCCCTCCGCCGTGTGGAGCCACCGCGACGAGCCTGTCGGCCAGCTCCCGGGTCTGCCGGTCGTGCGCGACGAGCAGCACGGTGACCCGTCCCCGGAGTCCGGCGAGGGCGCCGGTAACCACTGTCGCGGAACTCCGGTCCAGGTGGGCAGTCGGCTCGTCCAGGAGTAGTACGGTGGCGCCGGCTTCGATCCGCGCCAGCCCGCGCGCCAGCGCCACCCGCCGCAGCTCCCCCGGGCTCAACTCGGCCGGGTGTTTGGCCGCCAGATGCTCCGCGGCCACGGCGGCAAGGCACCGCAGTGCCGCCGCATCGCCCTCCGAACCAGCCGGAGGATTGGCAGAAGTACCCGCAACAGTCGTCACGGGAGTGCCGGCCGCGGCGGCGTCGGGTCCGGCGTCGGGTCCGTAGACGGGAATGCCGAGGTACAGGCGGACCTCGTCCAGTACGGTGGGTGCCACCATGACAGGGTGCTGTGGCACCCAGGCGACCTCCGCCGTCGTAAATCCTCCGATGCGCCCCGACACGACGGTGCTGGCGCCCGTCCCGACAGTACCCGCGAGGACACCGAGCACCGTACTCTTTCCGGCACCGCTGGGGCCGTCAAGGGCCGTGATACGGCCGGCCTCTGCGGTGAAGCTCAGCGGCCCGACGGCGGCTTCCGTGCGACCGCCAAAACGGACCGTCAGCCCGTCCACGGTGACGGCAGGCGGCCCTCCGGCCGGAAGGCCAGCCGCGGTCAGGTCAGCGGGCTGTCGCTCAGATCCTGCGGCGGCTCCGGCGGCCGGAGTCGGCATCAGCGGCKAGGCTCCCGGATCCGCGAGGACCGCGGTGGTTTCGGCGAGCGCGGCCCGGCCTTCGTCGCTCGCGTGGTGTGCGGTGCCGAGTTCCCGGAGCGGCAGGTAGCAGTCGGGGGCCAGGATGAGCGCCAGCAGTCCGGCCTCAAGCGCCATGTCGCCGTGCACCAGCCGGACGCCAATAAACACKGCAACCACTGCCACGGAAATCGTCGCGATGAGCTCCAAGGCCAGGGCGGAGAGGAAAGCCGTACGCAAAGTCCCCATGGTCCGGGAACGATATTCCTCGGACATATCCTCGAGTGCCTTGCGCTGGGCCGTGGCCCGGCCCAGCCCCACCAGGACGGGCAGGCCCTTGGCGAGTTCGAGCATGTGGCCGGAGAGCCGGGCCAGGGCCGACTGGGCTTCCCGGACCCGGTCCTCGGTATACCGCCCGATCAGCACCATGAACAGGGGCACCAGCGGCACTGTCAACACGATCACCACGGCGCTGATCCAATCGGCGAACAGGATGCGCGCCCCCAGCAGCAKCGGGATGGCCGCGCAGTTCACCAGCGCGGGCAGAAACTGGGTGTAGTAGTTGTCCAGGGCATCCAGCCCCCGGGCGGCGAGGACGGCGAGGCCGCCGTCGGCCGGGCCGGCCGACCGTGTTCCGCTCCTCAGCGCCCGCTCCAGAAGTTGCGAGCGAAGCTCCTCCTTCACCCCCAGCGCCGCCCGGCGCGAGGCCACCGACTGAGCCCACACGGTCAGTGAGCGCAGCACGGCCCCGGCCACCCCGAGGACGAGCTGGTCGGCCCAGGCAGGATCATGCGCCGCGAGACCGGCGAGCATCGATGCGACAGCCTGCGCCATCAGCACGAGCGACAGGGCCTTCAGTGCGGCCAGCAGGCCCAGCAGGTAGAGCGCGGAACGGGTTGCGGGGCCGGCGGGGAACGGTCTCATCAGGCAGTTAGTCCTTCGGTGCGAGCGCTTTGGCGGCAATCGCGGGCAGGAAGCTGTGGGCCTMGGGGATGTGTGCGGCGCTTACCCGGCGCCGGAACACCCAGTACGTCCACGCCTGGTACGCGAGGACGAGTGGCAGCCCGATGCAGGCCACGATGCTCATCAGGCCCAGGGTGTAGTCCGAGGACGAGGCGTTGGTGACTGTCAGGTTGAATGCGGGATCCAGGGTGGACGGCATCACCACGGGGAACGCGGCACCGAAGATGGATGCGCTGCCGAGCAGGAGGAACGCCCCCAGTGACATGAAGGCACGGCCCTCGGCACCTTTGCGGGCGAAGTTCCAGGCGAGTACTGCTGCCACGACGGCTGCGACGACGGCGGCCATKGTCCAGGCCTCGCCACTGAGCAGCTGCAGGCTCACGGCCCAGCCGGCGATGGGCAGGAGCAGTACGGGCAGGAGCCGGACGAACCACGCCCGCGCCCGGTGACGGACCTCGCCGTCGGTCTTCAGCGCCAAGAACCCGAGTCCGTGCAGGAGGGAGAACCCGACGACGGCGAGACCGCCAAGCACGGCGTAACCGCTGAACCAGGCGAACGGTCCGCCCACGCGGTCGCCGTTGGCGTCAATCGGCAGTCCCGTGGTGGTCAKCGCCAGCGMGGCGCCGACGCCGAAGGCCGCGACGAAGGAACCGGCCGAGATGGCCCAGTCCCAGCGGGCGCGCCACTTCGGGTTGTCCACCTTGCMGCGGTATTCGAAGGCKACCGCACGGAAGATGAGCGCCACGAGGACCAGCAGGAGCGGCAGGTACAGCGCGGAGAACAGCGAGGCGTACCACAGCKGGAAGGCCGCGAAGGTGGCACCCCCGGCGGTCAGGAGCCAGACCTCGTTGCCGTCCCAGACCGGGCCGATCGTGTTGATCAGGACGCGGCGCTCAGTGTTGTTCCGGGCGAAACCCTTCATCAGCATGCCGACGCCGAGGTCGAAGCCCTCGAGAAAGAGATAGCCCGTCCACAGCACCGCGATGGCAATGAACCAGATGGTGGGTAGCAGTTCCATGCTGAGAATCCTCTGCGCTTCTTCGTGTGGGGTTGCTGAATAGGTGGGTTGCTGAGCGGGCGCTTAGTAGGCGAACGCCAGGACGTCGTCGCCCTCGGGTGTGCCCGGGGTGCCGCCCGGGGGCGTGCCGCCCTCCGACTCGTCCGCCGTGGCGTGTGCGAGTTCCGGCATGGCCGCGGCCACTCCGCCGCGGATGTATTTGACCAGGAGCTTGACCTCGACCACCAGCAGCACGGCATAGATGGTGGTCAGCACGACGAGGGAGGTCAGGATCTCGCCGGCGGACACGCCCGGTGAGACGGCCGCGGCAGTGAACATKAAGACCTGATCGATGCCGCTGGGGTCAGGGTTCGGGGCGACGACGAACGGCTGGCGGCCCATCTCGGTGAAGATCCAGCCCGCGGCATTGGCGCMGAACGGTGCGAGGATKCCGAACACCGCCAGGCGCATGAGGCCCCGGGAGGCCGGCACCGTTCCCTTACGGGTAGCCCAGAGGGCCACGAGTGCCGCGAGGGCGGCGATGCCGCCGAAGCCGATCATCATGCGGAAGCCCCAGTAGGTGACTTCCATGACCGGCACGTACTGGATGGGCTGGCCCGCGCGGTCCCCGTAGATGGGGTTGTCCGGCACGGTGGTGCCGTATTTGGCCTTGTACTCGTCCAGCAGGCTGTTGACGCCCTTGACCTCGGTGGTGAAGTCGCCCTTGGCCAGGAAGGACAGGATGCCGGGAACMTCGATCACGGCGACGATGTCGTTGCAGTTCTTGGAACCGAGGTTACCGACGCTGAGGACCGAGAACCCGGTGCCGTCGTGGCAGGCCGCCTCGGCGGCGGCCATCTTCATGGGCTGCTGCTMGAACATGAGCTTGCCCTGCAGGTCCCCGGTTACAGCGGTGCCCGCAAAGGAAATCATGGCGACGACGGCTCCGATGCGCAGGGAGCGGATCCACACGGTGTGGTCGTTGCGGTCCCGTCCGGGGATTCCCGCGGCTTCGCCGGGAATCACTTTGCCGTCGGCCCCGATGGTGTCGATGCCGTCGTGGCGKCGGCGCCACAGGTGGTACCAGGCGATGCCGAGGAGGAAGGCGCCGGCGACGGCGAGGGCACCGAAGAGAGTGTGGGGCACGGCAACAAGGGCGGTGTTGTTCGTGAAGACGGCCCAGGCATCGGTCATGACGGGCYGGCCATTGACCATTTGTACGCCGACCGGGTGCTGCATCCAGCTGTTGGCCACGATAATGAAGTACGCCGAGAAGACGGAACCGATCACGGCGATCCAGAGGCAAGCCAGGTGCAGGCCGGGCTTGAGTTGCTTCCAGCCGAAGATCCACAGGCCCAGGAAGGTTGACTCGACGAAGAAGGCCAAGAGCGCTTCCATGGCCAGCGGGGCGCCGAACACGTCACCGACAAAGCGGCTGTACTCGCTCCAGGCCATGCCGAACTGGAATTCCTGCACGATTCCCGTGGCGACGCCCATGATGAAGTTGATCAGGAAAAGCTTGCCCCAGAACTTGGTCATGCGGAGATACTCCGGCTTGCCGGTGCGGTACCAGAGCGTCTGGATCACAGCCACCACCAGGCCAAGGCCGATCGTGAGCGGCACCATCATGAAGTGGTAGACCGTGGTGATTCCGAATTGCCAGCGTGCGATTTCCAAGGCGTCCAAGGCAGTCCCTACTTTAGCTAGGCTCGAGCAACTTCTACATGTCGTAGAAGTGATACTTCTACAGAGTGTAGAACACATCGGCACTTCGTCGTAAACCAGACTCCCACGGGGCGTCATGGCCCGCAATGGGCCGGACAGCCCCCACTCCGGCGGCGGGCCCGGCACCCTCGGTCCGCCGTCGGGGGCCACCCCCGGACTGTGGGGGCCGGCACCGGCGGCCGACATCCGCGGCCGACATCCGAGGCCGCAAGCCGCCGTTGGACCGCCGCCTTCGGCGCTGCCGGGCGCGCCGGCCGACACGCCGGACGGCCGTGTTCTACTTCATGTAGAAAGAATGTGCAAAACACGGTAAATTTATAACAACGTATTCACATACACCGCCCCGGCAGGCACCAGCTTTTCCCCAGCACGACGMCGGTGCGGCAGGCATAGAAGGATGTACGGAATGGCAAGTCTCGGTGAACTGGAACGGGCAGTGATGGACCTGCTCTGGGCAGGTCAAGAAGCTGCGACAGCCAATACCCTGCGGGATCTCCTCGCACAGAGCACCCGCCCCCAGGACGGCACCGCCGGACACGAGGGCAAGGACCTCGCGGTCACCACGGTGCTGACCGTGCTMTCCCGCCTCGAGCGGAAGGGCCTCGTGGAGCGCGAACGCGGCACCCGGCCGCACCGCTACCAGGCCGTTTCCAGCCGCGCGGACCACACCGCGGAACTCATGCACGAGGTCCTCGGCTCAGCCCCGGACCGCGAGGCCGTCCTGGCCCGGTTCATTGGTTCCGTCACGGACAACGAGGCAGAAACCCTGCGCAAGCTGCTGGGCCGCAGCTAGCGCCCGATGTTCTGGACCTCATATTTTCTGGCGGTCCTGGCGATAGCACTGGCCTGGCCTGTGCCTATCCTCCTCTCGCGTGCCCAGTGGCCGGCACGCTCCCCCTTCACGGCGATGCTGCTGTGGCAGGCGATCGCCCTTGCCGGCGGCCTGTCCATGATCGGCGCGATGCTCGTCTACGGGCTTGAGCCTGTCGGGGACAACCTGCTTTCCGGCCTGCGCGCCCTGGCCGGGATGGTCTTCAACAATGCCCCCACCACGGATCTGGGCTTCTGGCACATCTTTGCGCTCTCCGCCGCGGCCCTGCTGACGGCGCACCTCGTTTTCACGCTGCTGCTGACCTACTACAAGATCCAGCGCCAGCGCCGGCGCCACCGGGAACTGCTGGACCTGCTCGCCTCGCCGTCCGCCGACGGGCCGGGAACGGTGGTCCTCAACGTGGACTCCCCCGTGGCCTACTGCCTGCCCGGCGGCGCACGCTCCGTGACTGTGCTCTCCGACGGGCTCATGGCCGCGCTGGAACCCGCTGAGCTCCGTGCGGTCMTGATTCACGAGAACGCGCATTTAAGCCAGCGCCACCATCTCCTGCTGTGGGCCTTCGCCGCGTGGCGCCAGGCCCTGCCGTGGCTCCCCACCACCCGGCTGGCCCAGGATTCGGTCAACTCCCTGATCGAAATGCTGGCCGACGACGTCGCCCTCAAGACCGAGAGCAAAGCCACCCTCATCAAGGCAATCGCGATCGTGGCCAGCGGCTCCCAGACGGCCCCGGCGACGCGCCTGGCATTCGGCGAACCCGGTCTGCCCGACGCCGACCCGAGCCAGCCCGGCGCCACCGGGGGCACCGGCTCGGCAGGAACGACGGCGTCCCGCGTCAGCCGCCTGCTCTCGCCCCAGCCCCCGCTTCCGGAAGCCCTGCGCGCCGCCGTCCTGGCAGCCTGCGTGCTGCTGCTGGCCTTGCCGACGGCTCTGTTATTGGTCCCCGGCCTGCTCGGCTGAGGCTCTGTCATTTTCGGAAGTCGTCTGCACGGAAGGMATCGTGGCACTCATACGGGCGATGAGCAGCTTCCTCGCAACACCGCTCCCGCACATGCGAATGGCAAGGAGAATTAATCTCCTTGCCATTTTCAGGTTATAGCTCGCCAGGGGGCTTGCCGCAAGGCCCCTGCCAAAGAGCAGAATGGTGAGCCGCGGCCAAAATACCTGAGGAAATGGGGACTGCTCCGGGCGATTCCGCGATTCGGGGCCGCAGGCCGGAAGGTGATTTCTTGGATGGGGGTTTCACATGTTCGACGTGATCATTAGCGGCRGCGGGCCGACGGGGATGATGCTGGCCAGCGAGTTGCGGCTGCACKACGTGGACGTGCTCGTGCTGGAGAAGGACGCGGAGCCGAGCGAGACTGTGMGCTCGCTCGGCCTGCACCCGCGCAGCATTGAGATCATGGACCAACGCGGGCTGCTGGACCGGTTCCTCGCCCACGGGCAGCAGTATCCCGGCGGCGTTGGCCGCTTCGCCGGAATCGACAAAACCCCGTCGGTGAATCTGGATACCGCACACGGCTACGTCCTCGGCATCCCCCAGCCCGTCACCGATCGCCTGCTGGCTGAGCGCGCCGCCGAGCTCGGCGCACAGATCCGCCGCGGCCGCGAGGTGACGGGTGTCGAGCAGGACGAGGACGGGGTGAGCGTCGGGCTCGCCGACGGCACACGGCTGTGCTCTCGCTGGCTGGTCGGCTGCGACGGGGGACGCAGCCTGGTGCGCAGGCTGCTCGGCATCGGCTTCCCCGGCGAGCCCGCCAACACGGAGTGGCTCCTCGGCGAKGTCGAGGTGACCGCGCCGCCGGACGAGCTGGCCGAAGTGGCCGACGAGGTGCGCAAGACCCACAAGKGGTTCGGCATCGGCCCCGCCGGAAACGGCCTGTACCGCGCCGTCGTACCCGCGGCGACCGTGGCCGAGGATCGCTCGGTCCCGCCGACCCTGGCGGAGTTCCGGACGCAGCTGCGGGCATACGCGGGCACCGACTTCGGCGTCMACTCACCACGCTMGCTATCCCGTTTCAGCGACGCCACCCGGCTTGCCGAACGATACCGGGTGGACCGGGTACTTCTCGCCGGCGACGCGGCGCACGTCCACCCGCCGCTGGGAGKGCAGGGTTTGAACCTCGGCATCCAGGACGCCTTCAACCTCGGCTGGAAGCTAGCCGCCGAGGTCAACGGGTGGGCACCGGGAGGGCTGCTGGACACCTATTACGCCGAGCGCCACCCGGTCGCCGAGGACGTGCTCACCATCAYCCGCGCCCAGAGCGAGCTGCTCTCCCCCGAGCCGGGCCCGCAGGCCGTACGCCGGCTTCTGACTGCGCTGATGGACTTCGAGGACGTCCGCCGTTTCCTGGCCGAGAAGGTCAYCGCGATCGGGGTCCGCTACGACTTCGGCGAAGGACCTGAGCTTCTCGGCAGACGACTGCGCGACATCCCTCTGTCGCGGGGCCGCCTCTACGAGCTCACCCGCGAAGGCCGCGGGCTCCTGCTGGACCGGACCGGCGAACTCTCCGTGGCGGGATGGCAGGATCGGATCGACCACGTCGTGGACGTCAGCGGCGAACTGGACGCGCCCGCGGTCCTGCTCCGACCGGACGGCCACGTCGCATGGATCGGTGATGACCAAAAAGACCTGCTCCACCACCTGCCGACATGGTTCGGAGCCGCCTCCGCGGACGTCGGAGGCGTTCACGATCGCCATGGCTGACATGGTGATCGACGACGCACGGGGTCTTAGTGTCGCGGGTCCGGTCAGGMGTCGATGCGCTCCCGGTCCAGGCTTGCGGCGCCGGCAATGATGAAGTCCTTGCGCGGTGCCACGTCGGAGCCCATCAGGAGKTCGAAGACTTCTTCGGCCTGTTTGGCGTTCTCGATMCCTACCTTGCGGAGGGTCCGGTGACGCGGGTCCATCGTGGTTTCCGCCAGCTGCTCGGCATCCATCTCGCCCAGGCCCTTGTACCRCTGGATCGGTTCCTTGTAGCGCTTGCCCTCCTTGGCGAGCCTCGCCAGMAGGACGTGGAGCTCGGCCTCGGAGTAGGTGTAGATCATCTCGTTGGCCTTCTGGCCGGCGTTGATGACCTCCACCCGGTGCAGCGGCGGGACGGCGGCAAAGACGCGGCCCTCATCGATCATGGGCCGCATGTAGCGGAAGAAGAGCGTCAGCAGCAGCGTCCGGATATGGGCGCCGTCGACGTCGGCGTCGGTCATGAGGATCACCTTGCCGTACCGGGCCGCACTGATGTCGAACGTCCGGCCCGAGCCTGCACCCACCACCTGGATCAGGGCCGCGCACTCGGCGTTGGAGAGCATGTCCCCGACGGATGCCTTCTGGACGTTGAGGATCTTGCCGCGGATCGGCAGGAGGGCCTGGAAATCTGAGGACCTTGCCAGTTTGGCAGTGCCGAGTGCGGAGTCACCCTCGACGATGAACAGTTCGGACCGMGCGACGTCGTCCGTGCGGCAGTCGGCAAGCTTGGTSGGCATSGAGGAGGTYTCCAGTGCATTCTTSCGGCGCTGGGTTTCCTTATGGACGCGSGCCGAGATMCGSGACTTCATCTCGCTGACAACCTTTTMCAGCAGCAGCGCCGACTGGGCTTTGTCGTTGCGGTTTGAGGAGGTCAGCCGTGCGGTGATCTCCTGTTCCACCACCTTGGCCACGATGGCCCGCACGGCCGACGTGCCCAGGATTTCCTTGGTCTGGCCCTCGAACTGCGGCTCGGCCAGCCGGACGGTCAGGACTGCCGTCAGGCCGGCGAAGATGTCGTCCTTTTCGATMTTGTCGTTGCCTGCTTTGAGTTTGCGGGMATTGGTCTCGATCGCCTTGCGGAAGGTCTTCAGCAGGGCCTGCTCGAAGCCGGACTGGTGGGTGCCGCCCTTCGGCGTGGCGATGATGTTGACGAAGGTGCGGACCGTGCTGTCGTACCMGATCCCCCAGCGCAGGGCGACGTCGACTTCGCAGTCACGTTCCACCTCCGCGAGCTGGCTGTGCCCCCGCTCGTCGAGTACGGGCACTGTCTCCTTGAATTTGCCGGCGCCGTGCAGGCGCCAGATGTCGGTGATGGCCGGATCGGCGGCGAGGAAGTCGACAAACTCGGCGATGCCGCCGTCGTGGTGGAAGACTTCCTCGTGCGGGMCCGCTTCGCCCKGGGTGCCGGCAAGCCTGCGTTCGTCCCGGACMGTGAGCTTCAGCCCGGGGACCAGGAACGAGGTCTGGCGGGCACGCGCTGCGAGGTCCTCGTAGGAGAATTTGGCGTCGGGCGTGAAGATCTGCCGGTCGGCCCAGTAGCGGATCCGCGTTCCCGTCATTCCGCGCTTGGCCTTGCCGACGACGTCGAGCACGGAGCCGTCAACGAACGGTTCGAAGACCGAGGCCGGATCCGGCTTGGTGCCCGGGTCCTTGAAGCGGCCCGGCTCGCCGCGACGGAAGGACATCTTGTAGATCTTGCCGCCACGGTCCACCTCGACGTCGAGGCGTGCCGACAGGGCGTTGACGACGGAGGCGCCCACGCCGTGCAGGCCGCCCGAAGCCGTGTAGGAGCCGCCGCCGAACTTTCCGCCGGCGTGCAGTTTGGTKAAAACGACTTCGACGCCGGTCAGCCCGGTTTTCGGTTCGACGTCCACGGGGATGCCACGGCCGTCGTCGTGGATCTCCACCGAGTTGTCCGCGTGCAGGATGATCTTGATGTCGTGGCCGAAGCCGGCGAGAGCCTCGTCGACGGAGTTGTCGATGATCTCCCAGAGGCAGTGCATGAGTCCGCGGGAATCCGTGGAGCCGATGTACATGCCCGGGCGCTTGCGGACGGCCTCGAGGCCCTCCAGCACGGAAAGGTGCCGGGCGGTGTAATCAGAACTGGGTGCCACGGGTCGTGAACTCCTTACAAGGTGGGGGACGGCCCCTGCAGCGTGCGCAGGCCGGCGGTCACAGTGTTTAACGCTCTTCCTAGGTTAGTCGGAGTCAGGGTCCTCGCCGGTTTGCCACTCCCCGGAGGGACCCTCCGGGACTTCCCCGTTACTGAGACGTGATACGCGGACAGCGAAAGTGGGCCACCCCTGCGATGGTTTGGCCACGAATACTGGTTATATAGATATACCGATCTACTAAGGAGGCCGAACATGACAACAGCAGTTGCGGACCGCACACTGACCGCCGCAGACCGGTGCGATCGTTGCGGAGCACAKGCATATGTCCGGGTTGTTCTCGGAGCCTCCGGYGGTGAGCTTCTTTTCTGCGGCCACCACGCACGCGCCGTAGAGCCGACACTCAAGCCGCTCAGCTCAGACTGGCACGACGAGACAGACCGCCTTCACCAGAAGGCCCCGGTTCCGGTCGACTAGATCCCCGGTTTCCGGCTCGGCGCCTGGCCGGGTCTTCAGCGACCTGAGATTACTGAACTCTGGGACTACTGAACAACTAGTGAACAAGGACCTCTCCGATTCGGAGGGGTCCTTGTTCGTTAACGCGGGGTTAGTGCGAAGGGTCGCCTGATCCCTGAAAACACCAACGCGGGGTCACATCCGGCCCGCCAGACGGCGGGCGGGATGTGACCCCGCGTTGGTGTGGACTGCTCCCAGCCTGCGGCTGGTGTGCGGTGGTTAGTCCAGGTAGTCGCGCAGGACCTGTGAGCGCGACGGGTGCCGCAGCTTGGACATGGTCTTGGATTCGATCTGGCGGATGCGCTCGCGCGTCACGCCGTAGACCTTGCCGATTTCGTCTAAAGTCTTCGGCTGTCCGTCGGTKAGGCCGAAGCGCATTGCGACCACACCGGCTTCGCGCTCTGAMAACGTGTCCAGCACCGAGTGCAACTGTTCCTGCAGCAGAGTGAAGCTCACGGCATCCGCGGGCACCACGGCTTCGGAGTCCTMGATGAGGTCACCGAACTCGGAGTCGCCGTCCTCGCCAAGCGGAGTGTGCAGGGAGATGGGCTCGCGGCCGTACTTCTGGACCTCAACGACCTTTTCCGGGGTCATATCCAGCTCTAGGGCCARCTCCTCCGGCGTGGGTTCGCGGCCGAGGTCCTGSAGCATCTGGCGCTGGACGCGGGCCAGCTTGTTGATGACTTCCACCATGTGCACCGGAATGCGGATGGTGCGGGCCTGGTCGGCCATGGCGCGGGTGATCGCCTGGCGGATCCACCACGTGGCGTAGGTGGAGAACTTGAAGCCCTTCGTGTAGTCGAACTTCTCGACCGCACGGATCAGGCCCAGGTTGCCTTCCTGGATCAGGTCCAGGAACAGCATGCCGCGGCCGGTGTAGCGCTTGGCCAGCGAGACCACGAGGCGGAGGTTGGCCTCCAGCAGGTGGTTCTTGGCACGCTTGCCGTCGTGGATGACGAATTCAAGCTCACGCTTGAGCTTCGGATCCATCGTGCCGTCGTCGGCGGCGATCTTCTCCTCGGCGAAGAGGCCGGCCTMGATCCGCAGGGCCAGGTCCACTTCCTGCTCAGCGTTCAGCAGGGCGACCTTGCCGATCTGCTTCAGGTAGTCCTTGACGGGGTCGGCGGTGGCGCCGGCGGACATGACCTGCTGCACGGGCGCGTCGTCGTCATCGGCATCGGAGTAGACGAAGCCGGAGCCGGTGGCCGCTGCGGCCTTGCCGGCGACCTCTTCGCCTTCTACCTCGTCGCCGAGTTCGGCGGCATCAGGCGTGATGTCGTCGAGGTCCTCTTCGACGTCGACGTCATCGTCGCTATCACTTGCTGATTTGCCGGCGGCCTCGGCCGCGGCTTTGGCGCCGGGCTTGGGCCCGCGCTTCTTGGGCTCAGGCTTGGCGACTCCGGTTACGGTGTCGCCGCCCTCGGCGGAAGCGGCGTCTTTGACAGCCTTGTTGGCTGCACGCGTGGCGGCGCGMTTGGCGTTGGTCGCCGCCTTCTTCTCGTCGGGGGACATTTCGGCCTGGTCGGCGGGTTCCTTCTTCGCGGAAGACGGGGTCACTGAAAACCTTTCTAGCTGCGGTCTGCGGATCGCCATACGGGCAACACCACTATGACCCTGTCAAGTCCGTGTTCAACATCAGATGCAACCACGACMAGCAGAGCCACTAAGTAGAACTGCTGGGGCGGCCGGAATGTTCCCTGTTTCCAAGGTTCATTGCGGGCACTTGATACACGGACMCAACCGGGTCTCGGCAACTATTGTCTCACGGTTTTCTCCGCAGGTGCCTTTCGGGGCGCCGGGTCCACAATATTGCGGCGACTCCTCACGCCGCGTCCGGCGCAAACTTCTGCCACGCTGCCTCCCGTCTGGCCGCCCAGCCGCAAAGGGTGCCGCGCCGGCCAAGTTCTGCCAGCAGTTCGGCCAATCTGTATCCCGGATGGTCCTGCAGAGCCTGCCGATACAGGGCGTCGGCGTAGGAACCCCGGCCGCGGCACCACTCAATCCAGCCCCTTGCCGTCATGGCGGCTGCAGTCGACTCACCGCCACCGAGACTTCCCAGCAGTTGCAGGACCCGCTCAAGCCCGACCATCAGGGCCCAGTCCGGGACCGACGGGGCCAGCCCGAGCAGGACCTCCCCGTAGCCGGGAAGCGTGTCGGCGCCCGGGCCGGCATCCGGGGCTGAGCCAGCGTMGGCGCCAGCGGCCGGCTGCCCGTCGGAAGGCGTCGGTCCTGGAATGGGACTGGGCGTTGGTCCTGGCCCTGCAGAAGAGTTGGTTCCGGTCCGGGTGGCGGATCCGGCTTGCGGGTCGAACATGCCGAAGTCTTCGGCGCCGCGTTCGGCCGCCGGCCGGCCGGCGGCCGCCATCACGAGAACTGCGTCCCGCCAAGACGGGATGCAAAGGCTGGCCCGTAGGTAGCCGGTCAGTTCCGGTGTCAGATCGGGCGACTGGGCGGCCGCCTGCATCACCATCGTCCAGACATCAAGCACCTGGGCGAATTGGGCCCGGTCCCGCCGTCGCGAGGAGAATTGCGCAGCCCAGCCGAACTCGGCCGCACGGACCGCAGGGTCCACGGGCCGCGGCACCGGCTTGGTGTCCTGCGCTCCCGGAGCCTCACCTACGCTGCTGCCGCGGAAAACCATCTCGGCATTGAGTTTGCTGTTCGTGATCTGCTCGATCGGCCGGCCGGGCGGCACACAGCAGTCCGGATCGCTGCAGTAGGCGTTGCGCCAGAACTCCGCGCCAATAACCCACGCGTCCCTCACGGGCATTCCGGCCGCCTCCAGGGCAAGTTCGAGTTCTTTGAGCAGGACCGCCAACGCAGGGCGGCCGTCGTCGCTGTTGGTATCCGTATCAGTGAAGAAGGCCAGCAGCGAACCATCGGCGGCGTCGTCCGCCTGCAAGTAGGACACGACATTTCGCGCAAAGCCGGCCAGCGCGTCGCTCCGGCCTGAGCTGGAACGCCGTCTGGACCCGGCGCCGGCGCGTCCCGGGKCCGCGGTATTGCCCCCTCCTCCGCCGCTGCTGCCGCCGACGACGCCGCCGCCGAGCGCGGGGAGGTCGACCCGCAAGGTGGCTCCGAGTCGTTTGCCTTCCATGGTCATGGCCACGAGGCTGTTCTCGGGCCAGTAACCCAGGGAGTGAGGGATGAAGCCAAGGATGTCTTCAGGGCCGGAAATTCTCAAATGATCGGGAGCTGTCATAAGCCAAGCTTCGCGACGRCCGGATCGCGGCGGGAGCCCTGTCCTGCGCTATGTGGATAACTTCAGGCMGTTGCTCCGGGCAGCCAACACACCAAACCGCTGCTCAGGGCKTGCGGCGGCGCTCCGCGACGAGCCTGCGCTGCTTGGCCAGGGACTTCAACAGCGGCGGAACCGTGACCCCTTGGGCCGCCATCTGGCGCCGTACCTTCCGCCGGGTAACGATGATGGCGCAGGCCCCCCCGGCCAGCAGCAGGAACTGCACGCTGAGGGCGACGCGGAAGGGATCCAGGCCGTAGAGCTCGCCCCGGGAGAAGCCGCTGGCGTAAAGGACGTCGAGGACCAGCCCAATGAGGTAGATGGACACCAGGGCCGCGATGAAGCCGCCCACGTTGACGATTCCGGTGGCAGTCCCGAGCCGGTGCGCCGGGTTGAAGGTCCGGGCGAAGTCGAAGCCGATCATCGAACCGGGCCCGCCTACGGCCAGCGTMACCACAAGGACACCCAGGAGCCAGAGCGGAGATCGTCCCGGCAGCAGCAGGACGGCCGCCCAGGCGGCGGCGGTGCAGCCGGAGATCAGGAGCACCATGGTGGAACGGCGCAGCGGATGACGGGCCACGAACCTGCCCATGAGGGGGCCGGCGGCAATGGCGGCGGCCACGTAGAGGGACATGAGGCCGGAGACGGTTCCCCGGTCCAGGCCCTGGGCGGAAATCAGGAAGGGGTAGCCCCACGTCATGGCAAACACCGTGCCGCTGAACTGGACGGTGAAGTGGCTCCACAGCCCCAGCCGGGTCCCGGGCTGCCGCCAGGCGTGCCCCAGCGAAATTCCGGTGGCGCGCAGGCCTTGGGACGGCGCCGGCGCGGGGTGCCCGGGCGGGAGGTCCTGAAGCAACAGCAGGACCAGCACGACGGCGATGCCGGACATCCCGGCGAGCGTCAGGAAGGCAGGCGTCCACCCCGCGGAGTGCAGGATCATGGCGAACGGCACCACGCTGAACAGCTGGCCCAGCTGTCCGGACATGCCCGTCAGCTGCGTCAGCAGCGGCACGCGTCCCGGCGCAAACCAGAGCGGAATAAGCCGGATGACGGAGATGAACGTCATGGCATCGCCGGCACCCACCAGGACACGTCCCAGAACACCGCCGGGGATGTTGTCGGCAAACGCCAGCTGCAGCTGACCGAGCCCCATCAGGATGCCGCCGCCTGCCAGCATGGCCCGGGAGCCGTACCGGTCCACGAGGATGCCCACCGGAATCTGCAGCGCGGCGTAGACCAGGAGCTGCAGCACAGTGAAGAAGGAGATTTCGGCCGCGCTGGCATGGAAGCGTTCCGTGGCCTCCAGGCCGACGACCCCGAACGAGGTGCGCTGGCTGACCGCCACGAGATACGCAAAGATCCCGATGATCCAAATCAGCCAGGCGCGGGGGGAGGTCACTMCCCTATTATGCCCGGCTTGTTGATAAATAGTATTTATTCGCCGGGTTCTTTACGGGCCAAGTACGCCTCGACGGCGGCCCCCAGGGCATCGGCGTTGGGGATTTGGTCGTTCTCGTCGGCCAGCAGCGACCGCCGGACGGTTCCCTCGGCCTTTTCGTCATACCGGGACTCCAGCCGGGAGACCACCTGCTGGACCTCTTCGGACGCCTCAATCTGCTCGGCGATCTGCCGGCCCACCTCGCGTCCGGCCTCGCGCAGACGGTCCGTCGGCAACATGAGGGACGTGGCCGCGCCCAGGTACTCGAGTCCGGCAACGGCGGCCGTGGGGTATTCGGCTTCGGCCAGGTAATGCGGCACATGGATGACATAGCCGGCGATGTTCCGGCCGGCCTCCGTCAGACGCAGCTCCAGGATGTGGCCCACGGCGGCAGGAACCTCCACGGTGGGCTTCCACACGGAGATTCCCTCGATCAGTTCCGGCCGGTTGCCGTGCACGGTCACACCKACCGGCCTGGTGTGGGGCACGGGCATCGGGATCGAATGGATCCAGGCGACGAGGTTGACGTCGAGTTCCTCGACGATGCCGACGACGGCGCGTGCGAAGCGCTCCCATTGCAGGTCCGGCTCGAACCCGGCAAGGAACAGGAAGGGGCTGCCCAGCCCGTCGACCAGGCGGTAGAGCGCCAGGCTCGGGGCCTGGTAATCCTGCAGGTGGTCCTCGACGAAGCTAACTTGCGGACGCCGGGAGCGGTAGTCGATCAGCTGGTCGGCGTCGAACTCGGCGATCATCTCGGAATCGAGCGTGTCCAACAGCTCGGCGGTGATCTGCCGGACCACGTGGCCGGCATCAGCGAAGCCGGTGAACCCCATGACGAGGTTGAGTCCGTGCAGTTCGGGGCTGGAGAACAGCGCGTCATCACGGACGTAGAGCGATTGGGGGTCCAGCAGAGAGCCGGAAATCCGTTCAATCACGGCGTGTTCCTTTCACGATGGCGGCGGCAGGAGTTGCGGGTCGCGGTCCGTCGTCCGGACAGCCACGCAGATTCCGGACGATCAGGCAGAACCCGCAGAATCGTGCAGAACCCKACGGCCAGTCCACAGGGCACTCACCGCACGGCAGCGCCGCTAACAGTACAACGCCCCGGCGTCCGGGCTAATTCCTGCCCCGGGTGTGCTCCAGCTCTCATTCGATTGAATTTCCGGACTCCTGAGAGACTACGATCGGAACTGGCCCTAGGGCTTGCTTGCAGACACCGGGTTGCGTCCCAGAACGACGGCGGMCCGGGATCCGCGGCAGGGCGCCGAACATGCAGTTCCTGCCGAAAATCACCGAGAACCATCACAGAGAATTGAGGACTGTCCTCGTGGTCAAGAATAGTGAAGTCAAACTTAGTGCAGTCGCCGGGGATCTAAAGAAGTCCCCCAGCGATGCCCTCGTCATCGGCGTCGGGCAGGGTCCGGACGGCCCGGTATTGCTCGACAATCCGCTGACGGCCAAGGCCGCTGAGGCCCTGGCGGAATCACTGAGCGTTCTTGGCATCACCGGCGCGGCCGACCAGGCCCACCGCCTGCCCGGCCTGCCCGAGGCGGGGGCCACCATTCTGCTGCTCGCGGGCGTCGGCAAGCTGCACGCGAATAAGGCTTCAGCGAAGCAGCCGCTCACCGAGGAGGCGCTGCGCCGCGCCGCCGGCTCGGCGGTCMGTCAGCTGGCCGGCGTCACCACCGTCACCCTGGCACTTCCGACGACGACGCTCGCCGAGGTCGCCGCCGTCGCCGAGGGCGCCGCAATGGGCGCCTACTCCTACACGGAGTTCCGGTCCTCCCAGAACGGGCTCAAKGATCCGGTGAAGAACGTCGCCATCCTGACCGATCTCGCCGCGGACAAGGCKCTGCAGCCGGTCCTGGACCGGGCGTCCCTGATCGGTACGGCCGTGAACGCGACCCGCACGCTGGTCAACCAGCCGCCCAGCCACCTTTACCCCGAGTCCTTCGCCGACGCCACAAAGGAGCTGTCCAAGGGCCTGCCCGTCAAGGTGACCGTCTGGGACGAGAAGCKCCTCGAGAAGGAGGGCTTCGGCGGCATCCTCGGCGTCGGCAAGGGCTCCACCCGCCAGCCGCGCCTGGTCAAGGTCGAGTACGCCCCGGCCAAGGCCACGGCCAAGATCGCCCTCGTGGGCAAGGGCATCACCTTTGACACCGGCGGCATCTCCATCAAGCCGGCCCTCGGCATGGGTGACATGAAGAGCGACATGGCCGGCGCCGCCGTCGTCCTTAACACCGTGMTGGCCATCGCAGGCCTCGGCCTGCCGGTCAAGGCGACCGCCTGGCTGTGCATTGCRGAGAACATGCCCTCCGGCGCTGCCCAGCGTCCCGCCGACGTCCTGACGATCTTCGGCGGCAAGACCGTGGAGGTCCTGAACACCGACGCCGAAGGCCGCCTGGTCATGGCCGACGGCATCGTGGCCGCGAGCCAGGAATTCCCGGACGCGATCATCGACGTCGCCACCCTTACCGGCGCGCAGCTGATCGCCCTGGGTGACCGCACCGCCGGCGTCATGGGCTCCGATTCCGTCACCGGCGCCATCAAGGCCGCCGCGGACCGTGCCGGCGAGCTCGTCTGGCCCATGCCCCTGCCCGAAGAACTGCGCCCCAGCCTCGACTCGCAGGTCGCGGACATCGCCAACATCGGCGAACGCCACGGCGGCATKATGACCGCAGCCGTGTTCCTGCGCGAATTCGTCGGCAACGGCAAGGACGGCGAACAGATCCCGTGGGCCCACATCGACATCGCCGGACCGTCGTTCAATAACGGCAGCCCCTACGGTTACAACCACAAGCAGGGCACCGGCTGCACCGTCCGCACGCTGGTGGCGTACGTCGAAGACCTGCTGAGGGCTTMCGCGTAACACCACCGCCTAACAGCACAGCGGTCCGCACCAGGCCGCTTTGTGGCCGGGGCCCTGATGCMTCGGCCACAAAGCCGCGTGACACTGGACACAAGCGCTCCACAAAMACCGCGACAAGGTGGAGCATGTATAAGTGGTTCGCTAAGGTGAACGACGATAGACCCCAAGAAGTAGTCACAAATGAAAGGGAACGGGCCTGCTGGCATAATCACGGCAGGCAAGTTTCAAGACCAGATGATGCGTACTCTCGCGTCATCGTTCACGCGAGGGAGCGTTTTAGTGGCCGATCAGGCAACTGCGCAAGAATTCGACATCCTGGTACTCGGCGGCGGCAGCGGCGGCTACGCCACCGCTCTGCGTGCMGTCCAGCTTGGCCTCACCGTAGGCCTCATCGAAAAGGCCAAACTCGGCGGCACCTGCCTGCACAACGGCTGCATCCCGACCAAGGCGCTCCTGCACTCCGCGGAGCTGGCGGACCACGCCCGCGACTCGTCAAAGTACGGCGTGAACGTGACCCTCGACAGCATCGACATCACGGCCGTCAACGCCTACAAGGACGGCATCATTGCCGGCAAGTTCAAGGGCCTGCAGGGACTGATCAAGTCCAAGAAGGGCATCACCGTCATCGAGGGTGAGGGCAAGCTCCAGGGCGCCGACACCATCGTCGTGAACGGCACCGCGTACAAGGGCAAGAACATCGTCCTCGCCACCGGGTMCTACTCCCGMACCCTGCCGGGCCTGGAAATCGGCGGCAAGGTCATCACCTCCGATGAAGCCCTCACCATGGACTACATCCCCCAGAGCGCGATCATCCTGGGCGGCGGCGTCATCGGCGTCGAGTTCGCTTCCGTCTGGAAGTCCTTCGGCGTCGACGTCACCATCGTCGAAGGCTTGCCCTCCCTCGTCCCGAACGAGGACGCCGCCATCGTCAAGAACTTTGAGCGCGCCTTCAAGAAGCGCGGCATCAAGTTCTCCACCGGCGTGTTCTTCCAGGGCGTGGAGCAGAACGCCGACGGCGTCAAGGTCACCCTCGTCGACGGCAAGACCTTCGAGGCCGATCTCCTGCTCGTGGCCGTCGGCCGCGGCCCCGTCACGGCCAACCTCGGCTACGAAGAGGCCKGCGTCACCATCGACCGCGGCTTCGTCATCACCAACGAGCGCCTGCACACCGGTGTCGGCAACATCTACGCCGTCGGCGACATCGTCCCGGGCGTCCAGCTGGCCCACCGCGGCTACCAGCAGGGCATCTTCGTCGCCGAAGAAATCGCCGGCCTGAAGCCGGTGGTCGTCGAAGACGTCAACATCCCCAAGGTCACCTACGCCGAGCCCGAAATCGCGACGGTCGGCTACACCGAGGCAGCCGCCAAGGCCAAGTTCGGTGACGACCAGGTCGAAACCCAGGAATACAACCTCGCCGGCAACGGCAAGAGCTCCATCCTGGGCACCAGCGGCATCGTGAAGCTGGTCCGCCAGAAGGACGGCCCCGTCGTCGGCGTCCACATGATCGGCTCCCGCATGGGCGAGCAGATCGGCGAGGCCCAGCTGATCGTAAACTGGGAAGCCTACCCCGAGGACGTGGCCCAGCTGGTCCACGCCCACCCGACCCAGAACGAATCCCTGGGCGAGGCGCACCTGGCGCTGGCGGGCAAACCMCTCCACGGCTAGGCATCTGCGCCTGCACCACCGCAAGAACTCCGCGCTTAGTGCGCCCGGCCCAAAAAGCCGGGTGCACTAAGCTCGAACAAGGCAGCAATCATCCGCACTAAAGATCAATAAGGAGAACGGGGACGACATGTCTGAATCCGTTAACTTGCCCGCCCTCGGTGAGAGCGTCACCGAAGGAACCGTCACCCGCTGGCTCAAGCAGGTCGGTGACCGGGTAGAGGTGGACGAGCCGCTGCTCGAGGTTTCCACCGACAAAGTAGACACCGAAATCCCCTCTCCGATCGCGGGCGTGATCGAGGAAATCCTCGTCGCCGAAGACGAGACTGCAGAAGTCGGCGCCCCGCTGGTCCGCATCGGCTCCGGCGACGCCGCCCCGGCCGCCGCAGAAGCTCCGGCCGCGGCCCCCACCGAAGAGGCCCCGGCAGCATCCCCGTCGGCCGCGGAGGCTCCGGCCCCMGAGGCCGAGGCACCCTCCGCTGAGGCGCCTGCCGCTCCCGCCGCCGCCCCGGGTTCTGCTCCCGCCGGCGAAGGACACGACGTCACGCTTCCGGCCCTGGGCGAGAGCGTMACCGAAGGCACTGTCACCCGCTGGCTCAAGAGCGTCGGCGACACCGTGGAGGTCGACGAGCCGCTGCTCGAAGTTTCCACCGACAAGGTTGACACCGAAATCCCGTCCCCCGTCGCCGGAACCCTCCTGGAAATCCGCGTCAACGAGGACGAAACCGCCGAGGTCGGCTCCGTCCTGGCCGTCATCGGTTCCGGCGCAGCAGCCCCCGCCGCCCCGGCTCCCGCAGCAGCTCCCGCTCCCGCAGCAGCCMCGGCTCCCGCACCGGCCGCTCCGGCTCCGGCAGCCGCTCCCGCACCGGCCGCGGCGCCCGCCGCCGCAGCTCCCGCCGMTCCGGCTAAGGCAGAAGCTKCCGCGCCGGCAGAGTMCGGCTACGTCACTCCCCTCGTCCGCAAGCTGGCCAACCAGCAGGGTGTCGACATCGCGTCCCTGACCGGCACCGGCGTCGGCGGCCGCATCCGCAAGCAGGATGTGCTGGCCGCTGCCGAGGCGAAGGCCGCACCGGCAGCCCCCGCCGCAGCGGGAGCTACTTCCGCAGCCCCGTCTGCCGCTCCCGCCGCCGCAGTGTCTTCGCTGCGCGGCACAGTGCAGAAGGCCCCGCGCATCCGCCAGGTCATCGCCCGCCGCATGCGCGAGTMCCTGGACATCTCGACCCAGCTGACTCAGGTCCACGAGGTTGACATGACCAAGGTGGCCAAGCTGCGCGCCAAGGCCAAGAACTCCTTCCAGGCCCAGAACGGCTCCAAGCTGACCTTCCTGCCCTTCATCGCCAAGGCTGTTGCCGAGGCCCTGAAGCAGCACCCGAAGATCAACGCCTCCTACGACGAGGACAAGCAGGAGATCACCTACCACAACGCCGAACACCTGGCGATTGCGGTGGACACCGACAAGGGCCTGCTGGTTCCGGTCATCGCCGATGCCGGCAACCTGAACCTCGCCGGCCTGGCCGGCAAGATCGCCGACGTCGCGGACCGCACCCGCAACGGCAAGATCGGCCCGGACGAGCTCTCCGGCGGAACCTTCAGCATCACCAACATCGGTTCCGTGGGCGCCCTCTTCGACACCCCGATCATCAACCAGCCGCAGGTCGCCATCCTGGGCACCGGCGCGATCGTCAAGCGCGCCGTGGTGGTCTCGGACGAGAACGGCGATGACTCGCTGGCCATCCGCTCCATGATGTACCTCTCCCTGACGTACGATCACCGCCTGGTGGACGGCGCGGATGCAGGACGCTTCCTGCAGACGCTGAAGGCACGCCTCGAAGAAGGCGCGTTCGAAGCGGACCTGGGCCTCTAAAGAGCACCAGCCCGCCTGAAACACGGTGAACCGGGGGCACCTTCCATAAGGGAAGGTGCCCTCCCTCGTTTGCCGACAGATTGTCGCTAAGCTGGTGCCATGGACATTCTTAAATACATTCTGATCTTCCTGCACGTCTTGGGCGCCGCCGCGATCGTCGGCGGCTGGTTCGCCACTTTCAAGAAGCCCACCGTCCTGCCGGTGCAGCTTTACGGCGCTATTGCCCAGCTGGTCACGGGGCTGGCGCTCGTGGGGATCCTGGGGGCCACCCACGAACCGGTCAACTACTTCAAGATCACCGTCAAATTGGTGATCGCCATCGTTGTTCTGGTGGCCGCCATCATCGGGTACCGGAAGGCTGCTTCCGGGGCTGAGGTCCCCAAGGGTCTGGCGCACGCCGTCGGCGGCATGGCACTGATCAACATCGCCGTCGCCACCCTTTGGAACTAACATTCTCCGACGTCGACGACAGCGAMGGCGCCGCACCCCAGACCGGGGTGCGGCGCCGCCGTCGTTAAGCAGTCCCCGCCATACCCGGTCATAATCCACTGACAGCGGAACCCCCGTGCGCAGGCGGCGCCGAATCCCTAGGATGGACACGGATGATCCGGCGGATCGCCGGATCTGTGGGATGACAACGATCTTGAGGAGTGGACATGGCAGCAACACGCACCGCGCACACTGTATGGAATGGCGACCTGATGACGGGCGCCGGCAACACGACGCTKGACAGTTCAGGACTGGGTAACTTCGATGTCACCTGGAAGGCGCGCGCCGAGGCCTCCGAGGGCAAGACCAGCCCCGAAGAGCTCATCGCCGCGGCCCACTCGGCCTGCTTCTCCATGGCATTCAGCCTCGCGGTGGCCCAGGCCGGCCACACGCCCGAGCAAGTCAACACCAAGGCCGATGTCACCTTCGTGCCCGGCACCGGCATCACGGACAGCCACCTGACCGTGAGCGCGCGGATCCCGGGCATCACGGAGGACGAATTCCAGCGCATCGCTGAGGAAGCCAAGGTGGGCTGCCCCGTCTCGGCCGCCCTCACCGGCATCAAGATCACGCTGGATGCGACCCTGGCCTCCTAGTACTTCACGCAGCAAGCGAAGGCCCCCGCCTCCCTGGATTTTCCAGGGCGGCGGGGGCCTTTGCTTTGGGCCTTTTCGCGAGGGGTTTCGCGGCAGGTTCCCCGCGGAAGGGCGGACCCGCGGGGCTGCCTAAGCCTGGCCGGCCTGCCGGCGTGCAGGCAACGGGGCGGGCCGGACACGGCGGTAGCCCTCGCGCAGCGGGGGACGGTCCGTGGGCAGTTCCTGGATCATTTCCTTCAACGCCCCAATGCCGTATTCCAGCTGCGGGTCAGTGCCGGCGGCGTAGGCGTGCGGCGGGAAGGTCACCTCGATGTCCGGGGTGACGCCGAAGTTCTCCACGCCCCAGCCGACGCCGCCGGCGAACCAGGTGGCGTAGCGCGGCTGGGTCACGCCCGTGCCGTCGGCCAGCGCGAAGCGGTTGTCGATTCCGACGACGCCGCCCCACGTGCGGGTGCCGATGACGGGTCCGATCCCCCGCAGCTTAGAGACCTGGGTAATGATGTCGCCGTCGGATCCGGCGAACTCGTCCGTAAGGATGATGACCGGTCCGCGCGGTGCGTGGTGCGGGTAGGTCCGCGGTTTCTCCCCGCGCGGCATGCTCCAGCCGGTGACCTTGCGTCCAATGAGTTCGGCCACGAGCTGGGAGGTGTGGCCGCCGCGGTTGCGGCGGACATCGACGATCAGCCCGTCCAGGGCGGTTTCGGTGTCGAGGTCGCGATGCAGCTGGGCCCAGCCGTTGGCCATCATGTCCGGGATGTGGAGGTAGCCGAACGTTCCGTTCGAGGCTTCGCGGACGGTCCGCCGGTTGCCGGCGACCCATTCCTGGTACCGCAGGCGTTCCTCGTCCTTGACCGGGACCACGGCCACGCGGCGCTGGGCGCCCGCGGCTTCGCCGTGGCCGGCACCGTTGCGCAGGGTGAGTTCGACGGCGCGGCCGGCCGCGCCGACGAGCTGCATGGCCGGGGTCAGCGATTCGGTGAGTGCGACGCCGTCGATCGCCAGCAAGACGTCGCCGGGCTTGACGTMGGCGCCGGGCCGGGTCAGCGGAKAAGTAGCGAGCGGGTCCGAGGACTCCCCCGCCAGAATGCGGGTGATTTCCCAGCCCTCGCCGGTGAACTCAAGGTCCGCACCGAGCCGGCCCTGGGGGCTGCTGCCGTTCTCGGCGACAGCCATCGGGCGGACGTAGGCGTGGGACGTGCCCAGTTCGCCGTGCAGCTCCCACAGCAGGTCCACGAGGTCATCGTGCGAGCCGAGACGCTCCACCACGGGACGGTAGCGGGCGTGGATGGATTCCCAGTCCTGGCCGGCCATGTCTTCGGTCCAGAAGAAGTCGCGTTGGAGCCGCCATGCCTCGTCGAAGGC
>NZ_JBFTHK010000047.1:0-28781 GCF_056394205.1 Arthrobacter sp. 10T413_2
AGGCCGATCCGGGACAGGACCAGGATGCCGTCGTGGTCCTCGCCGATGCCGAGTTCACGCACGGACGCGATMATGCCGGCGGAGAGGTGTCCGTAGGTCTTGCGTGCGGAGATGTGGAAGTCGCCCGGCAGCACGGCACCGGGGAGGGTGACAACCACCTTGTCGCCTTCGACGAAGTTGTGGGCGCCGCAGATGATGCCCTGGACGCCGGAGGGGTCAATGCCCTCACCGGTCAGGGTCTGCTGCTGGCCTTCGGGGACAACCCTGACCTGGCACCAGTTGATGGTCTTGCCGTTGGTCTGGGGTTCCTTGACGATGCTGAGCACCTGGCCCACCACGATCGGGCCCTGGATGGTGTCCGTGGGACGGTGGACTGCTTCTTCTTCGAGTCCGACCTTGACGAGCTCGGCCATGACGTCTTCGGCCGTTGCTTCGGCCGGTACCTGCGCGAATTMGCGCAACCAGGAAAGTGGGATACGCACTGTTAGATCTCCATCCCGAAGTGCTCGCTGAAACGTACGTCGCCTTCAATCATGTCGCGCATGTCGCCAACCTCATTGCGGAACATGAGGGTGCGCTMGATGCCCATACCGAAGGCGAAACCTGAATAAACGTCCGGATCGATGCCGGCGGCGCGCAGGACGTTGGGGTTGACCATGCCGCATCCGCCCCACTCGATCCAGCTGGGGCCGCCCTTGGCGCCCGGGTGCCAGATGTCCAGCTCGGCGGACGGCTCTGTGAACGGGAAGTAGTTCGGGCGCAGCCGGATCTGTGCTTCCCCGCCGAACATCTGCCGTGCGAAGTGCTCCAGGGTGCCGCGGAGGTCGGCCATGCTCAGCTTCTTGTCGATGGCCAGGCCCTCGAACTGGTGGAACACCGGGGTGTGCGTCGCGTCGAGTTCATCCGTGCGGAACACTTTGCCCGGGCACAGCACGTAGATGGGCAGTTCGCGTTCCAGCATGGAGCGGACCTGCACCGGTGAGGTGTGGGTGCGCATGAGCAGGTGCGCTTCGGGCGGCTCGACGAAGAACGTGTCCTGCATGTCGCGGGCGGGGTGGTCCGGCTTGAAGTTCAGGGCATCGAAGTTGAACCATTCGGACTCGACCTCGGGCCCCTCGGCGATCTCCCAGCCCATGCCGACGAAKATGTCCGCAACGCGGTCCTGCAGCGTGGAAAGCGGGTGGCGTGCACCGGCCCGGCGCCGGCGGGGCGCCGCCGTGACGTCGACGGTCTCTTCGACGAGGATCCGCGCGTCATTCTCGGCTTCGAGCTCGGCCGTACGGTCCGCGAGCGCCTTGTTGACGCGTCCGCGGGAGGAACCCATGAGTTTGCCGGCGGCGGCCTTCTGGTCCTTGGGGAGCGCGCCGATCTCGCGGTTGGCTAGGCTCAGCGCGGACTTCTCACCCGTGTGCGCGAGGCGCACGGCCTTGAGTTCATCGAGGGTCGCGGCAGCGGCGATGGCGGCAACGGCTTGGTCTACGGCAGCGGTAATGGCGGCTTCATCCAGAGGATTCGGGACGGCGGCGCCCGGCAAAGTTTCAGTCATCTACTGTTCTTAGCTACGAGTCGGATCATGCCGACGGCACGCACGCAACGCGCGGGTTGTCGGCAAGGCTTATTGTCACAGGTCATTGTCACAGTCCGTGATCACTGTTCCTGATCACTGTTCGCTGTCACAGTTCACTGCGCTGGATGCAGGCCAGCCGAAATCCCTCCGGCGGGCACTTCCTTCAGTCTAGTAGACGGCTGTCGACCGCACGGCAACGCCCACCCGAACGTGACAATTCCGGTGTGTGGGGCTTCCCCTGACGGTGCAGACGCCTCCGGGGGGCCTTTGGAGGGCCACCCCGGCGCACCCCCGGCTACCATGGCCTCATGACGTCCGGTCAACGGCTGCGGCAGATCGCCAACATGCTCAACGGCACCACCCTCCTGGGCCTGGTGCTGGCGGTCTGTGCCGGGACGAACGTTGGCAGGGGGCCGCGCGGGCTGCTGATCGCGAGCCGCTACCGCTGGCGGCTTCCCTTTGCCGGGGTCTTCACGGTGGGCAACGTGATCCTCTTCCGTGCCGGCCCTGAAGCCGCTCGMGCCAATCCGGCACTGCTGGGACACGAGGAGCGCCATAGCACCCAGTACGCCTGGTGCCTGGGGCTGCCCTTCCTTCCCCTGTACTTCATCGCCGCGGGCTGGTCGCTCTGGCGGACGGGCAACCCGGGCAGCGCGAACTTCTTCGAACGCCACGCCGGGCTGGAAGCAGGCGGCTATCCCCGGTCGGGCGGCCCGGGGACCGGTCCGCGAACAAACCGCAACACGGGCGTGACTGCCCCCGAGCGATACGAGGCCTGACATGACACACAATCCCAGAAGCATTTCGGTTACCGGAACCGGCAGCGCCGAGGCGGTGCCTGACCTCCTGACTTTGTCGGTCGGCGTCGAATGCCGCCGGGATACCGTGGCCGAGGCCTACGGCGACGCCGGAACACGCTCGGCCGCCATCACGTCGGCGCTCCGGCAGCACGGCGTGGACGGCCCCGACATGTCCACCTCCGGGCTGAACGTCCGGGCCGAAGTGAACTGGCAGGAGGGCCGCGGCCAGACCGTCACCGGCTATCTGGCCTCAAGCACGCTCACCATCAGGATCCGAACACTGTCMGCGTCCTCGGAAGTCATCRCCGCGGCCGTTGCCGCCGGCGGAGACGACGTCCGGCTGAACGGCCTGACGCTCGGTTTCGCGGATTCCGCCGGCATCGAGGTCCGGGCGCGGGAAGCTGCCTGGCAGGATGCCCGCACCACCGCCGCGCACTACGCCGCCCTCTCCGGGACAGGCCTGGGCAGGGTCCTTTCCCTCACCCAGCACACCGGGTTCCAGAAGCCGGTCCCGGTCGCGAAGATGCAGCGCGCGGTGGCGGMGGAAGCCCTCACCGTTGAGGCCGGTGAGTCGAGCGTCACCGCCACGGTCGGCGTCGTCTGGGAACTGCTCGACTGAGTCATCCTGTCGACGCTCGAGCCGCTGGCGGCCTGCCTGGCGCCCGACGCGCTAGTGCGTTGTGCCGGCAGTGATCTTGAGATCCGCCGTCGTCGCGAGCGCGGTGCGGACGACAACGGCGAGCGCCGCCGCCATCTGGTGCGCCGGCAGCGACGGCGTGCTGCTCCCGGCCGGAAGCTGGCTGTCCTCGTAGGGGACGTGGACGAAGCCTCCCCTGGTGCCCGGCCGCAGCCGCAGTGCGTGCATGAGCGCATAGAAGATGTGGTTGCACACATAGGTCCCCGCGCTTTGCGACACTTCCGCCGGGATCTGTTCTGCGGTCAGCGCCGCGAGCGCCGCCTTGACCGGCAGGGATGTGAAATAGGCTGCCGGTCCGCCGCTGACSACGGGTTCGTCTACGGGCCGGTTGCCGGCGTTGTCCGGGATCCGGGCGTCGTCACAGTTGATGGCCACCCGCTCCAGGGAGATGCCTGCCCTGCCGCCGGCCTGGCCGGCGCACAGCACGAGCTCCGGCCGGAAGCGCTCCAGGGCATCCTCCAGCACCGTCACCGAGGCCCCGAAGACGCAGGGAAGTTCCACGGCCTGGACGTCGAGTCCTTCGGACCGGAGCAACCGCGCCGCCGAACGGGCCGCGGCCCAGGACGGGTTGGTCGTTTCGCCGCCAAAGGGCTCGAACCCGGTCAGGAGAATCATCGCCCCAGCCTAACAACGCGCCACCACGATGCGGCCTAACGATTCGCTCCGGCAGTACACTCCGGCAGTTCGCTCCCACATTGCGCGCGGCGGCGCTCGTCTCGGCGAAAGGCGGCATGGCCGTCGTCGCACCTTTCAGTGAAGCACCCCGGGATCCGGGGGAACAGGACATGATCCAGCCGGCAGCCTAAGCATTCCTTCGTCGCGTCATCCGGGCTCGGCCTGTTGGACAGTCTCCGTACAGCGGATCCTGCATCAGATGCAGCACACGGGGCAGGTGTGGCTCCGATCTCACGGGTGCGCCTGCGTCGGCAAGGTGAGGATTTCGGCTCCGTCGCTGGTGATGGCGATCGTATGCTCACTGTGTGCTGTCCGGCAGCCTGTCGCACTTCGGAGCGTCCACCCGTCGGCGTCGGTGATGAGTTCAGCGGTGTCGGCCATGACCCACGGCTCGAGTGCGAGCAGCAGCCCGGGGCGCAGTTTGTATCCGCGGCCCGGCCGTCCGGTGTTTGGAACGTGCGGGTCCTGGTGCATCGTCGATCCGATGCCATGACCGCCAAACTCGGTGTTAATCGGGTATCCCGCCTCGCTGAGGACCGAGCCGATGGCATGGGAAATGTCGCCGATGCGAGCCCCGGGTCGGGCAGCGGCTATCCCTGCGTTCAATGCGCGCTCGGTCGCGCTGATCATTGCGACGCTCTCCGGGGGCCTTGAGCCGCCCACGATGAAGCTGATCGCAGAGTCCGCAGCAACTCCTCGTTTGGAGACGGCGAGGTCGAGTGTCAGCAGGTCGCCGTCGGCGAGCGCGTAGTCGTACGGGAGTCCGTGGAGCACGGCGTCGTTGACGGCCGTGCAGATGTAGTGTCCGAACGGCCCGCGTCCGAAGGATGGCTCGTAGTCGACGTAGCAKGACTGCGCTCCAGCGTCGGCGATCATGGCCCGGGCCCACCGGTCGAGGTCCAGGAGGTTCGTGCCGACCGTGCTGCGGCTCTTCAGCGTATGCAGGATGTCGGCCACAAGGGCGCCTGTCTCTTTTGCTCGGGCCAGTTCGGCGGGGTTCAGGATCTCGATCATGCGGCGCCTTTCTCACGCATCCAATAACTATACCGGCCATATTATCCCGGTATAATCGGAGCCATGGTCAGGTTGCCGCTTACATTCGAAGAGGTCGAGCGCGGACAGCGCCTCGGCGCCCTGTTGCGTSGCGCCAGGGGAGGGCGCTCGATGCTCGACGTCGCGCTCGATGCACGCGTCTCGCCGGAGACCCTCCGGAAGATCGAGACGGGCCGTGTAGCGACCCCCGCCTTCCCCACTGTCGCTGCGATCGCCGAGGCCCTCGGGCTCTCCCTCGATGCAGTGTGGGCCGAGGTTAACCAGCCCAGACGGGGCGCTGAGCCGACCAGCCCCGGTCACGACGCACGCGAGCGGCTGGCTTCGTAAGTCTCAATCCCGCAGCTGCGTTGGAGGCCTCCAGGAGAAGCGGCTGGGGTCAGCCGCCAAGGCGGAGGGTGATCAGCGGCCCGATCAGTACGACCACGCCGGCCAGAAGTATCGCCGCCTTGGGATTGCCGAAGTTGAGCGTCCACCCCGGACCGAGGTCGACATTGAGGACCATCACTTCCACCCCCGGTCACTGCCGAATCTCATCCCCATGACCCGACGGCATTCTTGACATTAAGTCGAACATATATTCGAATGGTGGCATGAGATGGGATRCACAAGCACTGAAGCGCGGCACCTCCGGAAGCGACATGTCGACGAAAGACCCGTCCGCCACTACGGAATCTGCCAATATCATCTCCACTCCCCGGTCCCCCGATGCCCTGCTGCCCCTGGCCGGGCTGGTACGGTCCGTCTCCACCCCGGAGTTTGCCGGGATCACTTTCCATGAGGTCACCGCCAAATCGGTGCTCAACAAAGTGGTCGCCGGTTCCCGGATGCCGTTCGACTGGACCATCAACCCGTACCKCGGCTGCAGCCATGCCTGCGTCTACTGCTTTGCCCGCAAGAGCCACACGTACCTGGACTTCGACKCCGGCCTGGACTTTGACAGCCAGGTGGTGGTCAAGATCAATGCTGCCGAGGTCCTGCGCAGGGAACTGGCCAAGCCCTCCTGGCAGCACGAGCACGTGGCCCTCGGAACCAACACGGACCCCTATCAACGCGCCGAGGGCCGCTACCAGCTCATGCCCGGCATCCTTGGCGCCCTCGCCGATTCCGGCACGCCCCTGTCCATCCTCACCAAAGGCACGCTCCTGGCCCGGGACATCCCGCTGCTGAAACATGCCGCGGCCCAGGTGCCGGTCGGGGTGGGCATCTCGCTGGCCATGACCAACGAGCACCTGTCCGAGGCCGTGGAGCCGGGCACACCGGGTCCGCGGGCACGGCTGAAGCTCATTTCCCGGCTCAGGGAAGCAGGCCTGCCCTGCGGCGTCATGGCCATGCCGATCCTGCCGTGGCTTTCCGACAGCGACGACGCCCTCAACTMGCTCTTTGGGGCCTTGGCAGCGGCCGGCGCCACGGGGGTCACAGCCGGCGCCCTGTACCTGAAGCCGGGGACGCGTGAGTGGTTCATGCAGTGGATAGCCCGCGAACATCCGCACCTGGCGGGCAAGTACCGCCGGCTGTACGGCAGCGGGTCCTATGCCTCAAAGGAATACCGGGCGTGGCTGGCCGGTCGCATCCGCTATTTCAAGGACCTGCACGGCTTTTCCGGTTCGCAGGGCTTCAGCCACAGGGACCTCAGCGGCAACGGAGACCTCAGCGATGATGCCCGGGAGGAGGAAGCCCAGTACCCGGCCGGGAGCATCCCGGACACATCCCGGTACACCAATAACCGGCGCCCCGACGAGCGGCACCCCACTAACCGGMACCCCGGCACGGTGCATGCCGGCCACCCGGMAGCGCAGCCGACGTTGTTCTGAAGCGGGCCTGCTCCCTGACCTCAGAGCGCCTTGACCTCAGAGCGCCTTGACCGCGCCGAGCACCTTTGACAGCKAATCCTTGGCATCCCCGAAAAGGAGCGTGGTCTTGGGGTCGTGCAGGAGATCGTTTTCGATGCCGGCGAACCCCGGACGCATCGACCGCTTCAGGAACACCACCTGCTGGGCCTGCACCACGTCCAGGATCGGCATCCCGTAGATCGGCGAACCAGGCGAAGACTTGGCCGCCGGGTTGACGACGTCGTTGGCGCCGACCACTAGAACGATGTCCGTGTTGGCGAACTCGGKATTTATTTCCGCCAGCTCCCGCAGKGACTCATACGGCACATCGGCCTCGGCCAGGAGCACGTTMATGTGGCCCGGCATGCGTCCCGCCACGGGGTGGATGGCGAACACCACATCGATGCCGCGGTCGGCCAGGGCTGTGGCCAGCTCCGCCACGGTGTGCTGCCCCTGCGCCACGGCGAGCCCGTAACCGGGAACGATCACCACGCGCTGGGCATAGCCGAGCTGGACGGCGACGTCTTCCGGGGAGGACGAGCGTACGGGCCGGTCACTCACGGCGGTGGAACCCGCCGTCGAGCCGCCCTTGAAGGCGCCGAACATGATTCCGGCGACTCCGCGCCCCATGGCAGAGGCCATGACCTTGGTMAGGATGGTGCCGCTCGCGCCGACKAGGGTTCCGGCGACGAGGAGCAGGACGTTGCCCAGGACGACGCCGGACGCGGCCACCGCCAGGCCGGTGAAGGCATTCAGCAGCGAGATCACGATCGGCACATCCGCCCCGCCCACCGGCAACACGAGCAGCAGACCTGCCGCGAGCCCCAGGCCCAGCAGCGCCAGCGACCAGCCGACGGAGCCGCTCAGGACGACCAGCGCCCMGGAGACGACCGCCCCGAGCATGACGGCCCCCATGACCCAGGGCATCCCGGGAAACAGCAGCGGACGGGTGCTGATGAGTTCCTGCAGCTTGCCCACGGTCACCGCGGAGCCCGCGAAGKACACCGCGCCCACGAGCATGGTGAAGACGACCGCCAGGCGCACCCACGGATCCTCGCTGTGGCTCAATTCGAGTGCGGCGACCAGCGCTGCGGCGCCGCCGCCGACGCCGTTGAACAGTGCCACCAGTTGGGGCATCTGCGTCATCTGCACCMGCCGGGCGACGGGGACGGCTATCGCGGAGCCGACGGCGACGGCGGCCAGGATGAGCGGAATATTCTCCAGCCGGGCAGAGAAKAACACCGTGATGACCGCCACGAGGGCCCCGGCCGCACCGATGGCGTTGCCGCGGCGGGCCGTTTTTGGCGAGCTCAGTCCCTTTAGCGCCAGGATGAAGCAGACGGCGGCCACCAGATACAGCAGGGCTGTCCATTCCGGGGTCAGGAGGCTCATCTCGCCTCCCCTGCGACGCCGCCGGAGGTACCGTCACCGGTGTGTCCTTCGGCCGCGGTTCCGCCGGCCTTGGTGGTACCGGTACCTGAGGGCTTCTGCGCCGATTTGCGCAGAGGCTTGTGCACGCTGAACATCTCCAGCATCCGGTCGGTGACCACAAAGCCACCCACTAGGTTCACGGTCGCCAGGACCACTGCCAGGAGCGCGATGCCGAGCACCCAGGGGTCGCCGGCCTGTCCGGCCACGATGATGGCGCCGACGAGGATGATCCCGTGGATCGCATTGGCGCCGGACATGAGCGGTGTATGCAGCTTGCTGGTCACCTTGGAGACGACTTCGAAGCCGACGAAGACGGCAAGCACCACGACTGTCAGCAGCGCAACGGGGCCCATCAGACGTCCTCTCCCAGGGCTGCGGCGGTGGCGGCATGACGTACGGCGCCGCCGTGGGTCAGGCATGTTCCGGCGACCACGTCGTCGTCGAAGTCCGGGGCAACGGTGCCGCCGTCGGTCATGAGGGCGAGGAAGTTGCTGACGTTCCGGGCGAAGAGCCGGGACGCGTCCGACGGCATGGCGGACGCGGCGTCCTGCAGGCCCACGAGCGTGACTGATCCGCCGTCAACGGGTACCTGGATGTCCTGGCCGGCGATCACGCCTTCCACATTGCCGCCGGACTCCGCGGCGAGGTCGACGACGACGGAGCCTGCCCGCATGCCGGTCACCATGTCGGTGGTTACCAGCAAGKGAGCGGCCCGGCCCGGGATGGCCRCCGTCGTGATCAGGATGTCCGCGGCCGCGACGTGCGGGGCCAGCAGGCTGCGCTGGCGTTGCGCCCGGTCCTCGCCGAGGGCGCGGGCGTAGCCGCCGGTTCCTTCCGCCGCCGCGTCGAGGTCCAGATTGATGAACGTGCCGCCCATCGAGGCGACCTCGTCGGCGGAGGCGGCGCGGATGTCGTTGGCCGACACGCGGGCGCCCAGCCGCTTCGCGGTGCCGATGGCTTGCAGGCCGGCGACACCGGCTCCCAGGACCAGAACCCTCGCCGGGGGGATGGTTCCGGCGGCCGTCATGTAGAGCGGGAAGAACCGCGGATACCGCACGGCGGCTTCCAGCACGGCGCGGTACCCCGTGACAAGGGACTGCGAAGTGAGTGCGTCCATCGACTGGGCCCGGGAAATCCTCGGAAGCAGCTCCAGGGCGAAGGAGGTGATCCCGGCGGCGGCCAGTGCCCGGACGGTCGGCAACTCGGAGGCTGGCGACGCCAGGCCGACAGTGATGGCACCGGGCCGCAGCCGGGCCGCAGTTTCCGGCGCGAGCGGACGAACATGCAGCAGGACGTCCAGGGCCGCGAGCGGGAGCTCCGAGATCACCGTGGCGCCGGCCTCTTTGAACGCTGCGTCCGCGAATCCTGCCTCGGTTCCTGCGCCGCTCTCCACCACGATTGTGAGTCCGAGGGCCGTCAGCTGCTGCACCGTTTCCGGCGTGGCCGCAACCCGGCGTTCTCCGGCGCGCTGTTCTCGTCCGACACCGACCTGCACGGGCTGCTMCTCTCGATTGCGTTCAGAGTAGGCACATGCCTGACCGTTTGGCGAGAGGCGGGCCGGCGTATGCCGGTCGGCGTGTCCGGGTCAGCGGATCAGTTCGGCTCCCCCGCGGCGTGGCCGGGCGGCATGGACGGCGGCCAGGAGTGCTTCGACGATCGGGAAGTCGGCCGGGATCCACGGCAGGCCCAGGACGTCGTCGGAATTGCGGAGGTCAAGCCAGCGCAGTTCGTCATGGTCCTCCAGCGGCCGGGGCTCCCCGTCCTCGAGTTCGGCGAACCAGACCCGCATCGCCGCCTTCTCGTTGAGCKGCCAGCMCGTCGCGGTCGCCGCGGGCAGCTCGGCTCCGAGCCGGACCTGCACGCCGAGTTCCTCCCGGAGCTCGCGGTGCAGGGCGTCTTCGGCTGCTTCGCCCGGCTCCACTTTTCCGCCCGGGAACTCCCACATGCCGGCAAACTGCGGTGGCGCCGTGCGCCGCGCCACCAGTAGTTTGCCCGGTTCCGTCAGGGAGTCCACTACTGCGCCGCCGACGACGTTGATGAGTCCAGTCACGTCCCCCAGTCTAAGGCGGGCGGCAGGGATCGACCTCGGCGACCGGCGTCGTGGGGGGCGTCGCCCCAGGGAACGGGTAAGGGACAATGGTGAAGGCGTTGCCGGGCAGCCTGCGGAATATTCGGCGCGCGCTCCCGGTTCTACAAGGCATATTTATCTGGCCGACTCTTCCCGGCACCTCCCGGAAATCACCCGAAAAGACGAATGACAACCACCACACAAGCTCCGGCGTCGTCCAAGACCGGCACCCGTCACCTTGCCCTCGCCATCATTGCCCTGGCCATGGGCGGGTTCGGGATCGGCACCACAGAATTCACCATGATGGGCCTGCTCAAGGAGATTGAGCAGGGCCTGAACATCAGCACGCCCGAGGCCGGCCACCTCATCTCCGCGTACGCCCTCGGCGTCGTCGTCGGTGCGCCCGTGCTGGCCGCCGTCGGAGCCAAACTGCCGCGGAAGCATCTGGCCCTGGGGCTCATGCTCTTCTTCAGCATCGCCAACCTCAGTTCCTTCCTCGCCCCTGACTACGGCTCCATGCTGGTGTCGCGGTTCGCGGCGGGGCTGCCGCACGGCGCCTTCTTCGGCGTCGCGGCCGTGATTGCCGCGTCCCTCGTGGCGCCGACCAAGCGGGGCTGGGCCATTTCGATGGTTATGGCCGGGCTGACGGTATCCAACGTCATCGGCGTTCCCTTCGCTACCTGGCTGGGCCAGAGCTACGGGTGGAGGCTGCTGTTCCTGCTGGTCGGCCTGATCGGCATCATCACGCTCGCCATGCTGTGGAAGTTCGTTCCGTTCCAGAAGCCGCACGCCGATGCCAGCTTCCGACGCGAGCTCGGGGCACTCAAGCGGCTCCAGGTGTGGCTCGCCATCCTGGTCGGCATCGTCGGATTCGGCGGCTTCTTCGCGACCTACACCTACATTTCGCACACCATGACATCCGTGGCCGGGGTCCCGGCGCCGTGGCTGCCGCTCGTCGTGGCACTGTACGGAGTGGGCATGGTGGCAGGCAACATCGTTGGCGGGCGGATCGCCGATAAGTCCGTCATGGGGACGATCTACTGGGTGCTGCCGGCGACGGCCGTGGCCCTCGTGGTCTATGCCGTTGCGGCCCATTGGGCGTGGTCGGCGCTGATCATGGTGTTCGTGGTCGGTGCCGCCGGGTCCATGCTGGTTCCGGCCCTGCAGACCAGGCTTCTGGATGCATCGCCTGACGCCCCGTCGCTGGCCTCCTCGCTCAACCATGCGGCGCTCAACGTCGCCAACGCCTTGGGCGCCTTCCTTGGCGGACTCGTGATCGCCTGGGGCTGGGGTTACGTCGCCCCCGCGCTCGTGGGTGCCGTCCTGGCCATCCTGGGCCTCGGGGTGGCCGCCATCAGCGGCGCCGTGGAACGCCGGCGGCCGCTGGCCTCGTAGCCGCGGCCCCGCCGGCCACAAAGAACGGCAGCCCGATCCAGTGATGTACTGGACCGGGCTGCCGTTCTTGTTTGCTGACTTCTCACTGCGCTGTCTTTTTGCGCCGACTTTTACTGGGCCGACTTTTATTGCGCTGCCGTCGACGGCKGCCGGTTAGGACGCACTGACCCGCTGCACATCCGGCTCCAGGTAGATGACCCGGGCGATCGGGACGGCCTCGCGGATCCGGGCCTCTGCKGCGTCGATCGCCTTCGCGATGTCCTGGCCCGAGTCCGTGCGGCCGATGCCGATCTTCGCTGCCACCAGCAGCTCCTCGGGGCCCAGGTGCATGGTCTTGAGGTGAATGATGCCGGTGCCGCCGGCTTCGATCGCGCTGCGGATCTTGGCGACGTCGTCGCGGGTGGCCGACTCGCCCAGGAGCAGGGACTTTGTTTCCATGGCCAGCACGACGGCGATCGCCACGAGCAGGAGGCCGATCATGGCAGTGCCTAGGGCGTCCCAGATGCCGTTCCCGGTGATGAGTGTCAGGCTTACGCCGAAGAGCGCGAAGACGAGGCCCACGAGGGCGCCGAAATCTTCGAGCAGGATCACGGGGAGTTCCGGCTGTTTGGCGTTGCGAATGAACTTGACCCAGCTCTGCTTCCCGCGGAGGGGGTTGGATTCGGCGATCGCCGTCCGGAACGAGAAGGATTCGGCAATGATCGCGCCCACCAGCACAGCCAGCGGCACCCACCAGAAGTCCCCTTCGATGCCGTGCGGGTGCTGGATCTTCCCCCACGCCTCGTAGAGCGCAAAGAGGCCGCCGACGCTGAACAGCACAATCGAGACGATGAAGGCGTAGATGTAGCGCTCACGGCCGTAGCCAAAGGGGTGTTCCTGGCTGGCCTCCCGCTCCGCGCGCTTGCCGCCGACGAGCAGCAGCAACTGGTTGCCGGAGTCCGCGAGCKAGTGAATGGCTTCGGCCAGCATGGATGACGACAGCGTCAGAAAGTAGGCGACGAACTTCAAAACGGCGATGGTCAGGTTGGCAGCCAGCGCCGCAACTATCGCCTTGGTACCGCCATTTGCAGCCACGTGAGCTTCTCCTTACGGGGTTCTTCCGGGGTGTAACCGGACACCGGAAGAACCCGGCGCCCGCAAGGAATACGCTACCCGTTTCCGGGTGGGCTCCGAACCGCGGCAGGGCCGATACCGCCACGTAACGATTGGGCACTCCCCTGCTGACAAGTAATCCGGCCTATGTTAGCTTGAAGCCATATTCGGGATTCACAATTTGGATACCGACGAATATGTAGGAGGAGACATGGGCTTTCTTGGCTGGATCATTCTCGGACTCATAGTAGGTGCAATCGTCAAGGCAGTCATGCCCGGCAGGGTCGGCGGCGGCTGGGTTACCAGCCTCGTGCTCGGCGTAGTCGGAGCCATTGTCGGTGGCTGGATCGGCGACCTTCTGTTTGGCGGCGGCAAGATGGAATTCTGGAATCTCGGTTCCTGGCTCCTGGCCATCGTCGGCGGCTTGGTGGTTGCCCTCGCCTACGGCGCCATTACAGGACGCAACAAGACCACATCATAGTTCTGTACGGCTGACCTCACGCTTCGAGTGAGGCCCTAGGAACAGTAAGACAKAACAGTACGACGGCGGAGCCCACCTTTGGCGGGCCCCGCCTTTTTTGTGCGCCTGTGCGCGCCGGGATGCCCTTTCGGGCAGCGGGGCCCTTAGGGCACCTGCTGGGACCGGGCGCTGGCGTAGAGGCAAACAGTGGCCGCGGTGCCGAGGTTGAGGCTCTCCGCTTGCCCGTAGACCGGCACGGCCACCCGGTGGTCGGCCAGCGCAATTTCGTCCTCGGACAGGCCCTGGGCCTCGTTGCCAAAAAGCCAGGCGGTGGGCTGTTCCAACGAGTAGACCGATTCCGCGGCGGAAGCGCCCAGCCGGCGGGCCGCATTCTCGTCCTGGAGACGGTCCAGGTTCAGTTGGCCGTAGCCGTCGGCGGCTAGGACGCCGATCCCCCGTTCCTTGCAGCGGGCCACGATGTCGGCCGCATCGGCGCCGAGGACGATCGGCAGGTGGAAGAGGGATCCCGCCGTCGAACGGACCGCTTTGGGGTTGTAGATGTCCACGCTGGATCCGGTMAGGACCACCGCGTCCGCGCCGGCAGCGTCGGCGGCGCGCAGGACGGTTCCGGCGTTGCCGGGGTCGCGGACCTGGCAAAGGACGGCGATCAGCCGCGGCCCGGCGTCCAACACCTCATCGAGGCCAACGTCCAGGAAACCGCAGACCGCGAGAACGCCCTGCGGGGTGACCGTGTCCGCCATCGCGGCAAGCACTTCGTCGGTGGCGAGGTAGGCGGTGGTGCCCTCCGCGAGTGTCTCCAGATCCGGATGCCGGTCCAGGCACGACTCGCTGGCGTAGACCTCATAGACAATGCCGGGTTCCCCCGCGGCGAGCCTCTTTTGGTGTAGGACGAGGGCTTCCCGGACCGCCTGCGGCCCCTCCGCCAGGAACTCGCGTCGCTTTAAACGGGCCGGGCGCCCGGCAAGTTGTGCCACCTTCCTCACCCGATCGGCTCGGGGGTTGGAAAGTGGAAGATCTTGCGGGCGCCCGGTTTCGTTCATATAAGAACCTTAGTTGCTCTCGCAGCCGGTTCCTGAACGCTGCAGTTTTTCAACTGCTGCGGGAACTACTTTGCAGCCTCGTCGGTGGCCTTCTTGGCAGCAGGCTTCTTCGCGGGAGCCTTCTTGGCGGCCTTCGGAGCCGGAGCGGCCTCAGCCTGGACAGCCGGAGCTGACGTGTCGGCGGGCAGCGCGTCCTTGGCAACCTTGACCAGCGCGGCGAAGGCGTTGGCGTCGGAAACGGCGAGCTCGGCCAGCATGCGGCGGTCAACCTCAACCTCAGCGGCCTTCAGKCCCTGGATCAGGCGGTTGTAAGTCAGGCCGTTGGCGCGGGATGCAGCGTTGATGCGCTGGATCCAAAGACGGCGGAAATCGCCCTTCTTCTTCTTGCGGTCGCCGTAGCTGTACACAAACGAGTGCAGCAGCTGCTCTTTGGCCTTGCGGTACAGGCGTGAGCGCTGTCCGCGGTAGCCCTTTGCGCGTTCGAGGATAACCCGGCGCTTCTTGTGGGCGTTTACAGCCCTCTTCACACGTGCCACGTGCGTACTCCTTCAGAATTCTGATCCCAAGCGTCTACTGCCGGAAAAGTCCGGCTGGCCTGAGAAGCCTTTTTGGTAGTTGACTGCCGCCAGGTGGCCGGCAATCAGAGAACTTGGAACTTAGATGCCGAGCATCTTGCGGATGACCTTGGCGTCGCCCTTGAAGACGATCTTGTCGCCGGCAAGGCGACGGGTCAGCCGTGAGGACTTGTGCTCGAGGTAGTGACGGCGGTTGGCCTGCTGACGGCGCAGCTTGCCGCTACCGGTMAGCTTGAAGCGCTTCTTAGCACCGCTGTGGGTCTTCATCTTCGGCATGGGAACCGATCTCCTTACGTATCCGCAGAAAAGTCTGCAGCTCTTTTGTGCAGCCGCCCCTGCGGGCGGCATGCTGGTTGCTTGCTGCCGGACATTGCTGTCCGGCAGCCGTGAACTAGTTGGTCTTCTTGCTGCCGGGCTTGGCGGCAGCCCGGGGGGCGGCCGGCCGTGCTGCGGGCTTCGGAGCTGCAGGTCTCGGAACCGGCTTCGGAGCAGCGACCGGCTTCGGTGCTGCTGCCGKAGCGGCCGGAGCGGATTCCGCAGCCTTCTCCTCCGGAGCCTTGGCCACGGGGGCCGGGGCCGGAGCGGCCTTCGGAGCCACGGGAGCCTTGGCCGCTGCGGGCTTCTCGGCCGCCTTCGGAGCCTCGGGAGCCTTGGCTGCTGCCGGCTTCTCGGCTGCCTTGGGAGCAGCCTCCTTCGGGGCTTCCTGGGCGGGAGCCACCTCGGCCTTGGTCTCCTCGACCGGGGCCTGCGTGGCAGCCGCCGCTTCGGCCGTGGCCTCTTCGACCTTGGCTTCTTCGACCGCGGGAGCCTCCGTTGCAGGAGCCTCCGTCGCTACGACGTAGCCTTCCGGCAGGAGGTCGGACAGCGTCTGCGTCAGCGGAGCGTTGCCGCCGGAGACGTCGACGCGGCCTGATGCCTTGGCTTCGTTCTCAGCCTTGGCTTCCGCACGCTGCGTTGCGCGGCGGGCCTCTGCCTTGGCTTCAGCCTTGTTCTTCAGCGGGCCCACCACCATGACCATGTTGCGGCCATCGATCCGGGGGCTGGACTCCACAACGCCAACTTCGGCGACGTCGTCAGCGAAACGCTGGAGCAGGCGGATGCCCATCTCCGGACGTTGCTGCTCACGGCCGCGGAACTGGATCATGGCCTTGACCTTGTCACCAGCGCCGAGGAAGCGGAGCGCGTGGCCGCGCTTCGTCTCGTAGTCGTGGGTGTCAATCTTCAGGCGGAAGCGGATTTCCTTCAKGACCGTGTTGGTCTGGTTCTTCCGGGCCTCGCGCGCCTTGACAGCGGCCTCGTACTTGTACTTGCCGAAGTCCATCAGCTTGCACACCGGAGGCTTGGCCTGCGGTGCAACTTCAACGAGATCAAGATCGGACTCGGCAGCCAAACGCAGGGCATCCTCAATACGGACAATTCMTACCTGTTCGCCTGCAGGGCCGACCAGCCGCACCTCGGGGACGCGGATACGCTCATTGATTCTTGGCTCGCTAATGTTAAAGCTCCTGTGTTCGTGAGGGGTATTCCACCGGCAAAAAGAGAAGGCCCCCAATTGCYGGAGCAATCGAAGGCCTCGAGATCGGAACTGCCGGCCTCAATGAGGCGGCATGCACTTTCGCCGGACCGGAGTCCGAGGTTGTGCCCGACCAGGTACCCGGCAACCTTGACTCCCATGAGGGAGGGGCTTCCCGAAGGAAGTTTCGCGGCTGACGCGGGTGGGAGAGAACTCCGCTTGCAAACTAAAAGTCAATTCTACAGAAAAATACCCGCTCAACGCACATGTGCGTCGCCGGGCACCACCTACGCCAGGAAGCACCAGTCAAAAACAAGCACCACACGTAAGAAGCACTGCAGAATAACGACATTCAGTCGGTCTGTGACAAGCTTACCAGCATGAGCACTTCAGACAGTAATTCCCATGTCTTCGAGCCAGCAGCCGCACAGGCCGACGTCTCGCAGCAGATTCGCGACATCTCGGAAGTCCCCGCGATCGAGGTCATCACCACGGCCGCCGTGCACCTGATGAGTGCCGCCGCAGTGAAGCTGGGCCTCGCCGCCGAGGMAAATGCCCAGGAACTCAAGGACCTTGACGAGGCCCGCAAACTGATCACCGCCCTCGCCGGCCTGGTGACGTCCGCGGCACCGGAAATCGGCTCACAGCACGCCGGGCCGTTGCGCGACGGACTGCGTTCGCTGCAGCTGGCCTTCCGCGAGGAATCGATCATCCCGGATGCTCCGGGCAAGGGCCCGGGMKAGAAGTACACCGGCCCGGTTAACTAGTCACGGCCACCTAGCCACGGCCACCTCAGCACTTTCGTCAGCTATGACACGCCGGCGGGCGGACCATCCGGGTCCGCCCGCCGGCGTCGTTAACTCTGCTTCGATCCATCGGGACTCAGTGCGGCCCCCTTCGCCCGGGCCCGGCGCGGCCCCTCTGACAGGKACAGCGCGGCGTCAGGCGTGGGCCAGGCGGCGGCGGCGCATCTGCTGCAGGACGAGTCCTACGAGGCAGAGGGCCACACCGGCCAGCCCCACGGCGACGAAGCCAGCCGACGGGCCGATAACGTCGATGAACAGCCCGGCGAGCGGCGCGCCCAACGCCACGCCGCCGGTGAGCGAGGACCCGTACCAGCCCATCGCCTCGCCGCGACGGCTCTCGTCAACGAGTTCAGCGACCTTTTCCGAGGCCGCGGACAGCACCGGCGCGCACAGCAGCCCCGGCAACAGCGAGAGCAGGCTGAGGGTCCAGGTATCGGTCGCGAACGCCATCGGGACCGTCAGCGCTGACATTCCCAACAGCAGGAGGATCGGCGAGACGGGCCGGTGCATGGCGCCGTAGACTATGCCGCCCACCACCGAGGCCGCGCACCAGAAGACGAAGACGATCCCGATTTCGGCCTCGTGGCCGCCGGTCTGGAGGGCTGCGACGATGCCGACGTCGGTGCCGCTGAGGACCATGCCGGCACCGGCCGCGACGGCGAAGACGGCTCCCACGGCGGCGGTGAACCAACTGAAATTGTGGATGACCCGGTGGCGCAGGCCGGAGCGCCGCTGCCGCCGTTCCTCGGCTGCGGCCGCCAGGGGCGCCAGTTCGGCCGCGGCCTCCTGGAGGTGGGCCGGCGCAGCGGCGACGACGGCGGCCTCCGCGCACTCGAGCTCTTCCGCCTCGAGCCCGGCATCGGGGGTCGCGCTCCGGGTGGGTGGGTTGAACCACATGAGGAACAGTCCAGAGACGGACGTGGCCACGCCGACTATTGTCAGGCCCAGGACCGACTGCCCGCTGGTGGCGACGACGGCGCCGACTGCGGGGCCGATCATGAAGACCAGCTCGGTGGCGATGGCATCGAKGGCGAAGGCCGTGCGGCGCTGGTCCCCGGTGGCCAGTACGCCCAGGGACTGCCGCACCACGCTAAAGATGGGCAGCGTGAGCAGGCCGCCGACGAAGACCAGCGGCAGCAGGACCTCGTAGGAGACGTGCGGCACGATGGACCAGATCACGGTCTCGGAGATGACGGACGGGATGAGCGCCTTGCGCAGTCCCACGGTGTCGACCCGGCGTCCGCGCCAGGGCGCCCCGACGGCGATTCCGATCGTCATGACGGCGGCCGCCGCGCCGGCGGCCGCGTAGCCCTGGYCGAGGGTCAGTACGATGTGCAGGGTCAGCAGGACGCCGGCCGCCGAGTGCGGTATGCGGGCAATCATCCCGACCAGCAGGAGCCGCCTGATGGGCCGGRCGGCGAGCAGCTCCCGGTAAAGCGCGAAATTCACGACACTACATCCTTCTGGTACTGCCCACGGCAGCACCGGGAGGTCCCCCCGTTGGGCCGTCAGCTATGGTGCTGCGCGCTGCAGCTTGACCTCGATCGAGTCAACCCGCTCGGCAAAGATTTCATTCCGGGCCCAGTCGTTATTGAGGCCGGMGACGATGGACTGCACGCCGGCGGCGTCGAGTCCGTCCTCAAGGTACAGGACCACGCGGAGCTCCGGGCCGGATCCCCCGCCGGGGAGCCGCCTGCCATCGGCTGTAGCCGAGGCAATTCCACCCCCTGGATGAATTTCAACACGGCAGACCGCCGGAAAGCCAACCGCGCTGTCCCCGAGGGCGCGCGCGAGTTCCGGATCGGCATACGACGGCGTCCAGGTTTGCTGTTGGGCCAGTGCCCAGACCGCCGGCCTGCGGACCACGAACGTMAGGTCCGCGCCGGGATCCAGCACGAGCAGCTCGGCACCTTCCGCAACGGCGGACAGGGCCGCCCGGGCCGCGTAGACCGCCACCGGCCTGGCCTCCGGATGCCAGGCCTCCAGTGACGCCGCCGAGGTGAAGACGGGCATGGCCGTCCGCCCGTCCGGCGCTTTGAGCGTTACGAGGGCCATATCGGCCTGCTTGTCGGCATGGAGGCCGCCGGCTCCTTCCCCCTCCTCGGCGAGCTGGGCCAGGATGGGCACGAAGACCCGGGCGGTGGCCAGCGCGGCCACCACGGCTGCCTCGTCGCCGGTGCCMGCGGCGAGGTTCGCCACGGCCGCCAGGTAGCCGGCGTCGGCAGCGCCGTCGTCGTCCTCAAAATTGTGGATTTTCGCGGCTTCCCCGGACAGGCTGCGTCCCGCCCAGGGTTGGCCGGCGGAGTCCGTGGCGCCGCCGGCACCGGCGAGGGCAGCCGCGATATGTCCGGGCAGATGCCGGACCGGAGCCGCGCCGGCGTCCGGCTGCACTGCGTTGCGGGGGTCGTGGGTGTCGCCGGGCTCGCGGGTGTGCGTCATGACTGCTGACCGCTTAGCGGCGGCCGGCGACGTCGAGGGCCTGGGGCAGTGTGAAGTTGCCGTTGTAGAGGGCCTTGCCGATGATGGCGCCCTCGACGCCGAGCGGCACCAGGGACCGCAGGACCTGCAGGTCCTCAAGGCTGGAAATGCCGCCGGAGGCGAMCACCGGCTTGCCCGTCTTCTCGACCATCTGGCGCAGGAGTTCGACGTTGGGGCCCTGGAGGGTGCCGTCCTTGGTCACGTCGGTGACGACGTACCGGGCGCAGCCGGCGTCTTCGAGGCGGCCGAGCACCTCCCAGAGGTCCCCGCCTTCCTTGGTCCAGCCGCGGCCGGCGAGCGTGGTGCCGCGGACATCGAGGCCGACGGCGATCTTATCGCCAAAGCGCTCGATCACCCGGGAGGTCCATTCCGGGTTCTCCAGTGCCGCGGTGCCCAGGTTCACGCGGGCCACGCCGAGGTCGAGCGYCTTCTCGAGGGATTCGTCGTCGCGCAGGCCGCCGGAGAGTTCCACMTTGATGTCCAGCCGCCCCACGACCTCGCGCAGCAGTTCAGCGTTGKAGCCGCGCCCGAATGMGGCGTCCAGGTCCACCAKATGCACCCACTCGGCCCCCTGCTGCTGCCAGTTGAGGGCGGCCTCCAGCGGGGTGCCGTAGCTCGTCTCGCTGCCGGCTTMGCCCTGCACGAGCCGGACGGCCTGGCCGTTGACGACGTCAACGGCAGGCAGAAGCTCGAGTACGGGCAGCGGGGTTTCGGTGGTCATCGTGGTGTCCTCAGCTCGGGATGGTGGGTCAGGAACGCGGCGCGGCCGTCAGGACGCCKGCAGGGTCAGGAGATAGGCGGCCAGCAGCGACATGCCGGCCAGGATGTAGAACACGACCTCCACCCAGCGCGGACTTTTCTGCTGGCGGAAGGAGATTGCGCCGCCGACCAGCAGGCCGGCGACGCCCATGAGGACCAGGKACCACATCTAGGCGGTCTGTTCCGGGGCCGCGGGACGCAGACTGTCGACCCAGTTGCGCAGGAGCCGGGCGCCGGCATCGCCGGACTTCTMCGGGTGGAACTGCGTGGCGCACAGCGGCCCGTTCTCCACGGCCGCAATGAACGGGGCACCGTGTTCGGACCAGGTCACCAGGGGCGCTGCCATCCGGGGCTGGATGACGTCGAAGTCCCAGTGCTGGACCCCGTAGGAGTGCACGAAGTAGAAGCGTTCACCCTCGACGCCGGCGAACAACTTGGATCCCTCCGGGACGGAGACGGTGTTCCAGCCCATGTGGGGCACGACGTCGGCGGGCAGCAACTCGACCTTGCCGGGCCACTCCCCCATGCCTTCGGCTTCCGTGCCGTGTTCGACGCCTGCCTCGAACAGCACCTGGAGTCCGACGCAGATGGCAAGCACTGGGCGGCCGCCGGCGACACGGCGGCCGATCATGCGGATGGCGTCCACGGACTTGAGTTCGCGCATGACGGTTTCGAAGGCGCCGACGCCGGGGACGACGAGGCCGTCGGCGTTCAGGACGTCCTCGGGCTTGGAACTGAGGATGACCTCGGCGCCGGCCCGCTCCAGAGCCCGGACGGCAGAGCGGACGTTGCCGGAACCGTAGTCCAGCACAGTGACGGTCGGCTTTCCCCCCGGAGACACCGGCTTGGTTCCGGCGGCGGGGTCGATGATCGCCCCGTCGCGCAGGACCGGGCCGGTCACAGGGCGMCCTTGGTGGACGGGATGCCCTCGACCCGGGGGTCCGGTTCGACGGCTGCGCGCAGGGCCCGGGCGAAGGCCTTGAACTGGGCCTCGACGATGTGGTGGGGGTCGCGCCCGGCCGTGACGTTCATGTGGAGGCAGATCCCGGCGTGGAGCGTGATCGCCTCGAACACGTGGCGGGTCAGCGAGCMGGTGAAGTGGCCGCCGATCAGGTGGTATTCCTGGCCTGCCGGCTCGCCGGCGTGCACAAGGTAGGGCCGGCCCGAGACGTCGACGACGGCCTGCGCGAGGGCCTCATCCAGGGGCACGGTCGCCTCGCCGAAGCGGCGGATTCCCGCCTTGTTGCCCAATGCGGTCCGCAGAACCTCGCCAAAGGTGATGGCCACGTCCTCGACGGTGTGGTGGACATCGATGTGGGTGTCGCCGGTAGCCTTGACGGTCATGTCAATCAGCGAGTGCTTGCTCAGCGCCGTCAGCATGTGGTCGTAGAACGGGACCGACGTACTGATATCCGAGACCCCGGTGCCGTCCAGGTTGATCTCGACCAGTACCGAGGACTCACTGGTGGTGCGTTCCATGCGTGCGGTCCGGCCCTCGGCGGCGGTGGCTCCGGTGTTGCTCATGTAGATGTGTCCTTTGGAAGAAGGCAGGGTGCTGGGCAATCTGGCGGGGCGCACTGGCTCCCCGTCAAGTCTAKGCCTGCGGCGTTGCGTGGCTGGTCAGGATGCGTTCAAGGGCTTCGAGGAAGGCTGTGGTTTCCGTCTCAGTGCCCGCAGTCACGCGAAGGTGCCCCGGGATGCCGACGTCGCGGATGAGGACGCCGGCGTCCAGCAGGGCCTGCCAGACGTCGTGCGGGTTCTCCAGGCCGCCGAAGAACACGTAGTTCGAATCGGAAGCCGCCGGCTTGAGGCCCAGGCGGGTCAGCTCGGACACGATCCGGTCGCGCTGGCGCTTGATGTCCTCGACGTCGGCCATGAGGGCCACACKGTGGCGCAGCGCGGCCAGGGCCGTCGCCTGCGTGATTGCAGACAGGTGGTACGGCAGACGGACCAGCCGCAGGGCGTCGGTGACCTCCGGAGCCGCGGCCATGTACCCGAGCCGCGCCCCGGCGAGGGCGAAGGCCTTGCTCATGGTGCGCGAGACGATGAGCCGCTCCCGGCCGGGCAGCAGGGTCAGCGCGCTGGGCGTGCCGTCGTGGGCGAACTCGTGGTACGCCTCGTCGACGATCACGATGCTCTGGCTGGCCTCGCCGGCGTCATAGACKGCCTCGACGACATCAAGGCCCAGTCCGGTACCGGTGGGGTTGTTCGGGGAGCACAGGAAGACAATGTTGGGCTGCAGCTCCCGGACCTGGCGGGCAGCCGATTCCGCGCTCAGCCCGTAGTCCGCCGCGCGGGCGCCAACAATGTACTCCGTGTCCGTGCCGGCGGCSAGCAGTGGGTACATCGAGTATGTGGGAGGGAAACCAAGGGCCGTCCGGCCGGGGCCGCCAAAGGCCTGGAGGATTTGCTGAAGTACTTCGTTGGAGCCGTTCGCGGCCCAGATGTTCTCCGCGCCCAGACCGTGGCCAAGGTACTCGGCCAGGGCTTCCCGCAATTCGGTGAACTCCCGGTCCGGATACCGGTTCAGCCCGGCTGCGGCGGCGCTGACAGCCTCGGTGATAGCGGCGCGGACGTCGGCCGGAACACCATGGGTGTTTTCGTTGACGTTGAGCAGAATGGGGACGTCCAGCTGGGGTGCGCCATACGGTCGCAGGCCGCGCAGATTGGTTCGGAGGGGCAGTCGGTTGAGGCGCTCAAGCTGGTCAGTCACGTGACCAGTTTAAGTGGAAGCGGGACGGGCGCTGAAACTGTGACGCCCGGGACGGACGCCGGCGGTACCTACTTGGACGGAACGAACAGCTGCTGGCCCGGCATTACACGCGCGGCATCAAGGTTGTTCAACTGCACGATATCGGCCACGACGTCACGGGGATCGCGTTCCGGCGCCACGGTCCCCGCAATGGCCCAGAGGGACTCCCCCGGCTGGACTGTCACGGAAACAGTGGGGGTCACATTGAGCTGGTCTGCGGAATCCGCCGCCTTGGCAGGAGCGGTAAGGAATCCGCTGAACGACAAGATGAGCGCTGCCAGCAGGATTAGCGGGATCCCGAAGAAGACGAACCGTCCGCGCCGGGTGAGCCGCAGCGGCGCCTGCTTCGGCTGCCGGGTGACCTCGCGGTCCGTAACGCTGTGATCAAAAGTGCTGTGAAACGCGCTTGATGCTGACATGAACTGAGCCCTCCTGGACCATACGGTGCCGCCCGGCGTACTCCACGTACTCGCCGCCAACCGACCGAACCTTCGAACATAGAACCGAAGAATGCGCCCGAGTCGAAAATCCTAAATCGAACACATATTCGAACTTTGCTAGTTCTGTTTTAGCACTTAGTAACGAACGATGTCGAGACTCGCTAGAACAAATGTTTGAAAAAGCTCTGCCGCTGGCCTACTTTTGAGGGAAAGAACAACAGCTTGTGAACTCGTTCATCGGCAGTTGATCAGGAGGGTCTGACATTTCAGGCCGGAAGTTCCCGGTGACAGCAGCCACGGCGGCCGGGTGGAACGGAAAGGCGTTGGCGAACATGGCAGCACCAGCCACCGGCGGCCGGGCCGGCTCACGGAGCGCCCAGCCTGCACGGGCCCCCAAGAGCCTGACCGTCCGGCAGAAGAAGATCCTGGAAACGATCCAGCGCTCCGTCAGTGACAACGGCTACCCGCCGTCCATGCKCGAAATMGGCGACACCGTCGGACTCGCCAGCTTGTCGAGCGTTACCCATCAGCTGTCCCAACTTGAAAAGCTCGGGTACCTGCGTCGGGACCCAAAGCGTCCACGGGCCATGGAAGTGCTCATGCCGCTGACCCTGGACGAGGGGACGAGGGCCATTTCGGGCGTCGAGAAGTCCAGCGGCCTTCGCGCCGTCGGTGGTCTCTCCGTGACCGAACTCGCCAGCGCCACCGACACGGCAATGGTGCCGTTTGTCGGACGCATCGCGGCCGGCGGACCGATCCTCGCCGACCAGGTGGTGGAGGACGTCATGCCGCTGCCGCGCCAGCTGGTGGGCCACGGCGAACTCTTCATGCTCAAGGTGGCCGGCGACTCGATGATCGATGCCGCCATCTGCGACGGCGACTGGGTGGTTGTCCGCCGCCAGGGTGACGCCGTGAACGGCGACATCGTGGCCGCGCTGCTCGATGATGAAGCAACGGTCAAGACGTTCCGCCAGCGCGACGGCCACACGTGGCTGCTGCCGCAAAACACCCAGTACGAGCCCATCCTCGGCGACCACGCCGTGATCATGGGCAAGGTCGTCTCGGTGCTCCGCTCCCTGTAGCCACCCCGTGGCAGGCCTCCCGGGGTAGCCATCCCCGGGACGGCTACCAGGGGCCGGAGCCGCGGCTCCGKCCCCTGCTTTTAGTTCTTTCCGGAGTCCTTCGCCAGCCGCTTCAAKGCGGCCAYGGCGATCGAAGGATCCGTGGTGGGCCAGAACGGCGGAAGCGCGGCGCGGAGGAACMCGCCGTAGCGCTCCGTGGACAGCCGCGAATCCAGCACCGCCACCACCCCCTTGTCCGAGGTCGAGCGGATCAGCCGGCCGGCGCCCTGCGCCAGGCGGATTGCGGCGTGCGTGGCCGAGACGGACATGAAGCCGTTGCCCCCGGCCTGCGCCACCGCACGGGAACGTGCTGTCATGAGCGGGTCGTCCGGCCGCGGGAACGGAATCCTGTCAATGACCACCAGGCGGCAGGACACTCCGGGAACGTCGACGCCCTGCCACAGGGACATCGTGCCGAACAAACATGTGTCCGGCTCGTCGGCAAACTGCCGCACGAGCGCTGTCATGCTCGACTCCCCCTGGCACAGGATGCTGAGGCCCAGCCGCGGCCGMATCGCCTCGGAGGCCTCCTCCGCCGCCCGCCGGGAGGAAAACAGGCACAGGGCCCCGCCGCCGGAGGCACGGATCAGTTTCTCGAGTTMGTCCAGGGCCTCCGGGGACGAGCCGCGGCCGGGCTTGGGCAGGTGCTGGGCGACATAGAGGATGCCMTGCTTCGGATAGTCGAAGGGGGACCCGACGTCGACGCCGGTCCAGCTCGGGGCGCCGCTGCCGACCAGACCGAGGCCTCCGGCGGCCGGCTCGAACGCCGCCCCGATGGCGAGCGTGGCCGATGTCAGTATGACGGTGTGGTCCGCGAACAGTCCTTCACGCAGCCGCCCCGCGACGCTCAACGGGGCCACATTGATCAAGGCCGGCGCGGTCTCGTCCGGCTGGGAGTAACCCTGCGCCGGGTCGAAGCTGCTATTGCGGGAGAACCACACGACTTCGCGGTTTTCCCGCGCGGCCAGGAGGCGTTCGCAAAGTTCCAGGATGACCATGAGGCGGGACCGGGCGAGCTGGCGACCGCCGTCGGCCGTCGTGGAACTGTCCCCCTTGGAATCGGACAGCGCGGCGCGGCAGGCGTCGCGCAACTGGTCGATGCAGTCGAGCTGCTCGGTGTTCAGGCCGTTGGGCATCAACCCGCTGGGGACGCCTTCGATGGCGAGCTCCAGGTGGGAGGCGGCATTGTTCAGGGCGTCCACGGTGATGCCTGTGTGCTTCCGGGCCCCGGACGCAGCGGCGTGGACCATCGCGACGGAGAGCTGGCCGGAGACTGCGCCTGTGACGCGGTCCTGCAGTTCGTGGGCCTCGTCCACCACCACGACGTCGTACTCGGGCAGGACCGCCAGGCCTTCGAAGGCGCTGACGGCGAGCATGGCGTGGTTGGTGACCACGACGTCGGCATCGGCGGCGTTCTGCCGGGCCAGTTCACTGAAGCATTCGGCCGCGAGCGGGCACTTCTGCGCGCCGAGGCACTCCATGGACGTGACGGAGACCTGCCGCCAGGCCCGGTCCGTGACACCGGGCATGAGTTCGTCCCGGTCCCCCGTGGCCGTCTCCTCCGCCCATTCGCGCAGGCGCACCACTTCCTTGCCGAGCTGGGAGGACGGCCCGCCCAGCGCGGCGGCAAAGTGCGGCACGGATGTGTCCTCGCCGAGGGAGAACAGTTGCCCCTCGGACGGTTCCTCGGACGGGAAGCCGCCCTCGATCTTGTGCCGGCACACGTAGTTGGACCGGCCCTTCACCAGGGCAACCTTGACTGGCCGCTCCAGGGCCGGGGTGATGGTCTTGAGCAGCCGGGGCAGGTCGCGGCCGACAATCTGGGTCTGCAGTGCCAGGGTCGCGGTGGAGACCAGAGTGGGCTTGTTGCTGGTCAGGGAATGGGCGATCAGCGGAATCAGGTACGCCAGTGACTTGCCGGTGCCCGTGCCGGCCTGGACCAGCAGGTGGTCGCCGCTGTCGATCGCGCGCGCCACCTGCCGGGCCATTTCGTGCTGGCCGTCTCGGCTCTGGCCACCCATGCCGGACACGGCACGGTCGAGCAGCTCAATCACGAACTCCTCGCCGGCCCCGCCGGCCGAGTTGCCGGACGCCGTGTTGCCGTCCGCGGCGTCCTCGCCCGTCGCTCCGTCGGCCGGTTCCGCGTCAGCGGCCCCGGCGTCCGAGGATCCGGCCTTGGCTTTGGTAACCGCAGCCTCAGTCATTGCTGATGAAGGGATCCAGTTCAGCGGCGAGTCCTTCGCGCACCATCACCACGGCCCGGGTGCCGGTTTCCTCGTGCTCGAGGCTGAGGATCTCGGCATCGGTCTCGTGGAGCTTGTTGAGCAGATCGCCGCGGTTGTACGGGATCAACAGCTCAAGCTTCACGCCGGGGCGCGGAATGCCGTCACTGATGGCTTTGAGCAGTTCCGGGATGCCTTCACCTGTGCGTGCCGAGACCACCACGTGGCGCGGTTCGCGCTGCTTGAGCCGTTCGACCACAAACGGGTMGGCGGCGTCGGCCTTGTTCAGGACGATGATTTCCGGAACCTTGCGGGCGTCGACTTCGCTGAAGACTGCCCGGACTGCGGCGATCTGGCCTTCGGGGTCGGGGTGCGAGACGTCCACGACGTGCAGGATGAGGTCCGAGTCGGCCACCTCTTCCAGGGTGGAGCGGAATGCTTCCACGAGCTGGGTGGGCAGCGAGCGGACGAATCCCACGGTGTCCGCCAGCGTGTAGCCGAGGCCGTMAGCGGTTTCTGCCTTGCGCACGGTGGGGTCCAGGGTGGCGAACAGGGCGTTCTCCACCAGCACCCCGGCGTCGGTCAGGCGGTTCAGGAGCGAGGACTTCCCGGCGTTGGTGTAGCCGGCGATCGCTACTGACGGCACGGCATTACGACGACGGTTGGCGCGCTTCGTTTMCCGGGCGGGCTTCATAGCGGCGATTTCGCGCCGCAGCTTGGCCATGCGGGTGCGGATCCGGCGGCGGTCCAGTTCGATCTTGGTTTCACCGGGACCACGGGAACCCATGCYGGYGCCGGCGCCGCCCACCTGGCCACCGGCCTGGCGGGACATCGACTCGCCCCAGCCGCGCAGGCGCGGGAGCAGGTATTCGAGCTGGGCCAGTTCCACCTGTGCCTTGCCTTCCCGGCTCTTGGCATGCTGCGCGAAGATGTCCAGGATGAGCGCGGTGCGGTCGATGACTTTGACCTTGACGATGTCCTCCAGGCCGCGCCGCTGGGACGGGGCGAGTTCGGCGTCGACCACTACGGTGTCGGCGCCCGTGGACATCACGATGGCTTTGAGTTCCTGCGCCTTGCCGGAGCCGAGGAAGGTCCCGGGGTCGGGCTTGGCCCGGCGCTGGACGAGCCCGTCCAGGACCTCAGAGCCGGCTGTCTCAGCGAGGGCCGCAAGTTCACGCAGGGAGTTCTCGGCGTCGGCGAGGGTACCTTCGCTCCAGAGTCCGGCAAGGACCACGCGTTCCAGGCGCAKCTGACGGTATTCGACCTCGGTGACGTCCTCGAGTTCGGTGGACAGGCCCGCCTTGCGGCGCAGGGCKTGGCKTTCCTCGAGGTCCTGCTGGTCGCCGTCGAAGTTCGTGTACACGTCATCCAGGCGCGAGATGGCCTGTGCCGTGCCGAACACCGCCTTCTGGCCGCCGGCACTCGTGCCGGCCGCGTCGTTGGCTCCGGTGCCGCGGCCCGCATTCGGGGCAGGGGTGTCCTTGGAGAGGATCCGGTCGATAACAGCCTGGATCTCCTCAGGGCTCATGTCCTGGGCGGCTGAATCGGGTCCGGTGTTGGGCTGGCTGGTCATGGTCTCCTTTAGGGGTTCGGCTATTTCAGAATAGTGCCGATTGGTGCTCTGTGGGGCGGTATTCGCGCTGGGCTGACGGCGAGGGGTCATGCAGGCCTCCTGGAATGCCCGCGGCAACGGTCCCGGGGGCAGGGCTGGCTCCGGACGGAGCGCTGGCTGGGTAAAGAGAACAGCTAGGTGAAGAGATCGGCTAGGTGAAGAGAGCGGCTTGGTGAGAGAGGCGCCCGAGGCGCCTGGCTGCGGGGAACGCAGTGAGGTAATTGCCGTCCGCCGGGCCGGCCCCGGAATCGGGCCAGGCACGGTGTCAAGGAAAGAAGGGCCACCGTCAAGGCGTTGCCGAGAAAAGCGGTTGGATTCCAAGTGTTTCGTGCACCTGCCGGCGAGATAACTCGACATGGCGATGGGGCACTGAGC
>NZ_JBFTHK010000048.1:0-28662 GCF_056394205.1 Arthrobacter sp. 10T413_2
GCGTCGGACAGGGCACGGTTGGGCTTGCCGGTGCCGGTGCCGGTGACGCCGAGGACCGGGCCGGACTGGGGGTGGGCGTGGACTACTGCGCTCATTATTCGACGCTCGACTTTCGGATCTGGCGGTACAGGATGACCGACACCACCACGAGGGTGATGGTCATGAGGAAGGCGATCGCGACGCCCGGTCCGGTCTGGAAGTCCTGGAAGACGGTCCGGTAGGCCAGCACCACGAGGGAGGTGGTGGCGTCCACGGGGCCGCCGCCGGTGAGCAGGTAGATGGTGGGGAAGTCGTTCACACAGAAGATCGTCATGAGGATCCAGCTGATGTAGGTGGACCGGGCGATCAGCGGCAGCGTGATCTGGCTGAACTGCTGCCAGCGGCTCGCGCCGTCCATACTGGCGGCTTCATAGACCGTGGTGTCCACCGAGGCCAGGGCCGCCGAGGTCATCATCATCATGAACGGGAAGCTGATCCACACCTTGAACACCATGACGGTGATGGCCGCGAGGGTCGGGTCCGCCAGGAAGAGCGGCGTGCCCAGGCCGAGGTTCCGGAAGATGCTCGGGACGAGGCTGTCCGGGGTCCCCAGCAGCCAGTTCCAGGCGGTGGAGGACACCACGATCGGGACCACCCAGGGCAGCAGCAGGAGGACTTTGAAGACTCCGCCGGCCGGAATCTTGGTGCGCAGCAGCAGGGCCAGGCCGAGCCCCATGAGCCAGGACCCGAAGACACCCACGATCGTGAACAGCAGCGTGAAGCGGGCTGCCTTCCAGAAGGCGTCGGAGGCCAGGACGTTGGCGAAGTTCTCGAGGCCGACGAACTCGCCGGTGTCGATCAGCGAGCCGTTATGGGTGGCCTGGACGCCGGCGTAGGCGAGCGGGTAGCCGTGGATCAGAACCAGCAGGACGACGGAGGGCAGCAGGAGCCAGAAGAACGTCTTGCGGGTCTGCGAGCTGAGTTTGCTCTTGCGGTTGGCAGGTTTGGCAGGCTTGCCCGACCCGCCGGGGGCAACGCCCCGGCGGGCCCGGCTCAGGCCGGTCTGGGCTGTGGTCAGTGCCATCGAAAGGTCCGCTTACTTCTTCAGGACGGATTGCAGTCCGGACTGGAAGGCCTGCAGCGCGGACTTGGCGTCGGTCTTGCCCGTGAGAACGGTCTGCGTGAACTGGTTGAGGGCCTGGCCGCCGTCGAGCACGGCAAGGTTGGCGTTGAGCGAGTTGCCCTGGGCCGCGAAGGTCTTGGCGATGGGCTGCCATTCCTTGACGATCTTGACGTTGTTGGGGTCGCTGCTGAACTCGGGGAGTTCGGTGATGGACTTGAAGACCGGCAGCGCGTTCATGAGTTTCTGCTGCCACAGCTGCTTCAGTTGCCCCATGTAGGCAACCAGGAAGGCCTCGGACGACGCCTGCGACGGCGTGTTTGTGTACATCATGATGTTGTTCGGGAAGACAAGGCCGGCCTTGTCCCCGTGCGGTCCGGCGATGGGGCTGGCCACGACGATGTCGCCGGAGGTGTCGCCGACACGGGCGGGGACGCCGAGGACGTACGGGCCGAAGGCCGCCTTGCTGTCCTTCCACTGGGCGTTGAGGTTGTCGGTGGTGTAGCTGACGGCGGCGGGGTCGATGATGCCGTTGGAAACCAGTTCGAGGAGGAACTCGATAGCTTCGACGTTGCGGTCGTTCATGACATCGAGCTCACCGGACGGGGTGAACACCCCGCCGCCGTTGTTGACCATCATCATGATCATCGAGTGGTTGCCGATGTTGTTGCCGGCGCCGGAACCGGTCGCGAAACCGAAGGCGCCGATGGTCTTGAGCTTCTTGCCCGCCTCAAGCAGGGAGGCCCAGTCCGTGGGGACGTCCACGCCGGCCTTCTCGAAGAGCGACTTCCGGTACCAGAACACGCGCATGTCCAGCTGCCACGGGACAGCCACGTAGCCCTTGTCCGACTTGAACGGCTCAAGCACGCCGGGGAGGAAATCATCGAACTGGCCGTTCTTCTTCAGTTCCTCCACGACCTTGTCCGCGTAAGCGATCTGCCCCTGCTGCTCAAACTGGAAGGCCTGGAAGCCGCCGCCGGTGGAGACCGCCGGTCCGGTCTTGGAGGCGATTGCCGAGGAGAACGTCTGGTAGAAGTTGTTCCACTGGATGGTCTGGTAGCTGGCCTTGAGGTTGCCCGAGGCCGGCGCGTAGCCCTCTGCGATCTTCTTGGCGGCATCGTTGTAGGCGGGGGTAGCCCACGGCATATCCCAGAACTTGATGACGCCGCTGCCGCCTGACTGGGAGGCGGAGCCGCCGCCGCACGCGGCGAGGAGAGGTGCGCTCGCCGCGGCTGCGGCGAAGCCCAGGAATCCCCGGCGGGAGAATGCGGTGGAGGTTACAGAGGACTTGATCGTCACGATGATTTCCTTTCGTGACCGGCCTGCTGTGGCGCGGGCCGGTCTTCTCGACAGTGAGTTGATGCGGAAGGTATTGCGGGCTGTGCAGTTAGGGCAGCTAGTGCAGTTATTGCGGTGAGTCGTGGAGCTGCCCGACGAGTGCGGTCAGGGCGGCGAACCGTTCTAGATCGGCTTCCGGGGCACCGGAGTCGATCGCGGCGCGGAGCCGCCTCCAGCTGTGCCGGTGGGCCGATTCGTAGATCGAGGGGAAGGTGACGGCCCCGGCGGAGGTGACCGAGCGGACCTCCGCGGGCCAGCCTGCGGAGGCGTCGGGGAGCGTGACATCCGCCCGTCCGGAGGAGGTCAGGACGGACACGGTGGCCGTCGCGGGCAGCGAGGACGTGGTGATTCCCTGCAGGGCCGCCGGCGCGCCGCCCGGGAGGCTGCCGATCACCGTGTAGCCGTTGGCGTTGCGCTGGATGACCCGCAGGCCTTCCAGCTCGACGCCGCAGGCCAGGACAACGCCAAGGTGCCGCGTGAGCAGGGCCTCCGGGTCGGTTCCGGGGGCGCCCCACGCCACGGAGTCAAGCAGCACGGCGTCGGCCAGGGCGTCGGAGATGGCGTTCCGGACCGCGGCCTCGGATTCCGCCAGGACCGGATTTCCGGCCCACGCCTGGTCGAGGACCACCGCGGAGCCCGCCTCCGCAGCTGCCGCGGCCAGCGCCGCAGGGTCTTCCGCCACGGGATCAACGACGACGACGCCGCGGACACCGCTGCGGACCGCTTCGAGGGCGCTGGCCGTCCAACCGGCGGTGCCGGCGAGTGCAACGACGTCGGGCCCGCCGCCGGCCGGGGCGAACGAAACCGGCAGGGACGCGACGACGGCGCCGACGGTTCCGGTCTGTTCGGCGTCCGGGCTGGCCTGGACCCTGAACGGCGTTGTCATGCGCTGGCCTCCTCATAGGCGGCGGCGCCAGCATCGACGCAGGCAGCGGCGGCGTCGGCGATCGCGAGGGCGAATTCCAGATCGTGGATCAGCGTCTCCGGGCGGGGCGCCGTTCCGGTGCCGCGGGCGATTTCGGCGAGTTTGCGCCATTCGCCCTCGTAGCCGTTGTGGCCGAAGGGACCCAGGACGGTGGTGCCGGCAGCGGTGCGGATCCGCGCGGTCGCCGACCCCGCGTGGACGTAGGACGGGGTGAAGTCGATGGACAGCGACGCGTCATTGCCGATCGCCTCGAAAGTCCAAGACGGTTCCCAGGTTCCGTTCATCGCGGCGCGGAGTTCGATTGCAACGTCGCCGGCCCGCAGGGAGATGACGTAGCCGAACGGCATGACGGTTTGGGCATGCAGGACCTCGACGGCCCGGAAGTCCGGGGCGAACCTGCGGACCAGGGGGAGGTCGTGGATGGCCAGGCCCATGACGCCGCCGGTCAGCATGGCTTTCACTGCGGCGGTGTCAGGTGCGGTGTCCTTGTCGGGCGCGGGCGCCGGGGGCGCCGGGGGAGTGCGGCCCACGATCTCAGTGGCAAAGTCCTCGAAACGGGGGTTGGGCGGCAGGACGATCGAGGACCTGACGGTGTGGACCTGTTCCGGCAGGTTGCCCCACGCGGCTTCGGCGGCCAGCCAGCCGGGGTCGAAGGTGTGCATGGCGCCGACGACGATCGGCACACCGGTTTCGGCTGACACGGCGGCGATGGCCGCGGCTTCCTCGCCGTTCATGGCGAAGGGCTTTTCGCACAGGACGGCTTTCTTGCCGGCGCGGCAGGCGGCGATCACCTGGACGGCGTGGAACTGGTGCGGGCTGCAGATCGCGACGATCTCGACCGCGGGGTCGGCCAGCAGTTCTTCCATGCTGGTGCTGGAGCGTGCCCCCACCCGGGCGGCCACGGATCCGGCCACCGCCGGATCGACGTCCATGATGTGGCGGACTTCCAGGATGCCGCGCAGCCTGGCGAGGGAGGGAAGGTGGATCGCCTGGGTGACGGGACCCGCTCCCAGGATCCCCACTCCCAGCGGCGCCGGCGCCGCATGTTCTTGGCTCGACAAGTTCGTTCATACCCCTTCGTAGTCCCGGAACGGTCCAGCGGCAGGCAGGCTGCCGGGCCAGTGATCTGGCTCACACCCAAAGCTAGACATACTTTTGACGAGCGTCAAGCAAAAGTTGAAAACGACGTTTCAATCTTTGTGAAGCGTGACATGCAGAAGGGCTTCGTGCTATCACTTACACATGAGTACGCCCACCGGCACCGAACCTGCAGCCACCGAGGCCGGCGGCAGCCTGTCCCGCGCCGGCGACCTCTTCCAGCTCCTGCGCGACGGCAAGGCCCGGACCCGCGCGGAACTCGCCCTGACCACCGGGCTTGCCCGCTCCACTGTGGCCTCCCGTATCGACGCGCTGATGGTCTCGGGGCTCGTCGGCCCCGCGGGTGAGGCGAGCTCCAGCGGCGGCAGGCCGCCGTCGCGCTTTGCCTTCAACCCGGCCGCCCGCGTAGTCCTGGCGGTCGACGTCGGGGCCACGCACGTGATCATCGCCGTGACGGACCTCAACGGAAAAGTGCTCGCCGAGCGCCGGCTGGCGCAGGACGTCGCCGACGGCCCGGTGGTTGTCCTGGACCGCGTGATCGAGGAGGGGCTGAAGCTGCTCGGCGAGGCGGGGCGGAGTACTTCGGACCTGGCCGGTGCCGGGATCGGGCTCCCCGGGCCCGTGGAACATGCCACCGGCATGCCGGTGAAGCCTCCGATCATGCCCGGCTGGGACGGGTTCGACGTCGTCCGTCACGTCCAGCGGTCCCTCCCGGTGCCGGTCCTGGTGGACAACGACGTGAACATTATGGCCCTGGGCGAGCGCACGGCCCACTGGCCCCAGGACGAAAACTTCCTCTTCATCAAGGTGGCCACCGGCATCGGCGCGGGCATCATCAGCAGCGGTGAACTCCAGCGCGGGGCCAACGGCACCGCCGGCGACCTCGGGCACGTGCGGGTTCCGCGCGGCGACGACGTGCTGTGCCGCTGCGGGAACTACGGCTGCCTCGAAGCCCTGGCGTCCGGTCCCGCCGTCGCACAGGCGCTCACCCAGCAGGGACTGCCGGCGCACGACGGCGGCGACGTCCTGCGCCTCGTCGCTGAGGGGAACCTCCAGGCCATCCAGGCGCTGCGGCAGGCCGGCAGGGACCTCGGCGACGTCCTCTCCACGGTGGTCAACCTGCTGAACCCCTCGGTGATCGTGATCGGCGGAAGCCTCGGCCAGGCCGGGGAGCACCTCATGGCAGGGGTCCGCGAGGTGGTCTACCGGCGCTCGCTGCCGCTGGCCACGACGCACCTGCGGATCGGCCTGTCCAAAGCCGGGGAACAGGCCGCCATCCTCGGCGCCAGCCAGATGGTCACGCAGCACGTGCTTTCGCCCGCCGTCATCGAGGCGACCCTGCAGGCTGCCGGCTAGAAGCGGCGTCGCCGGTGTGGCCGTGTCCCGGGTGGCGTCATATTCCGCGGGTGCGGGAGTGGCCCGTGATAGCAATGGGACTGATGAAACCACATTTCTGCCCGCCTGCCGGGCGACGGCCCACCTTATGAGAGACCTCGCCAAGGCACCGCGCGGCTGGCTCCTCATGCTCGCGATCGGGCTCATCGCGCTGAACATGCGCGGCCCCCTGGTGGCTGTGGCCCCGGTGGTCGCGCAGATGCAGCACGATCTCGGGTTCACTCCAGTGGAACTGGGATTCCTCACCGGGATCCCGGTCCTGTGCTTTGCCCTGGCCGCCCCGCTGGCATCGCTGGCCGGGCGCAAGCTGGGTCCCGAGTTCGCCATCACGCTGACCCTGCTGGGCGTGCTCCTGGGCGTCGTGGTGCGCTCGGCGGGCGGCGGCGCCGTCGTGATGCTGGGTACCGTGATCCTGGGCGTTTCCATCACCATCGGCAACATCGTGGTGCCGCTGATCATCCGCCGGGACTTCACTCCGGCCCGGCAGGGCGCGGCGATGGGCACCTACACTGCGGCGCTCAATATCGGCTCGTTTCTCACGTCGATGGTCTCCGCGCCGCTGGCCGAGCTGCTGGGCTGGCGTCCCGCGATTGCCGCGAGCGGACTGTTCGCGCTGGCGGCCCTCGCGGTCTGGGTGATCGCCGTCGGCCAGCGGGCGGCCTTCGTTCCTGCTGCCGTTCCCGCGTCCGACCCCGGGCGGCCGGCCGGCAAGCTCACCTCGCGGTGGATCACCGCAGCCCTGACCGTCGGGTTCGCCGGGCAGGCATTCTCCTACTACGGTGTGACCGCCTGGCTGCCCAGTCTGCTGGTGGACGAACTCGGCATGACTCCGTCGGCCGCCGGTGCGGCGTCCTCGCTTTTCCAGATCTTTGCCATTGTGGGCGGCCTCGGCGTCCCGCTGGCGGCCCGGTTCGCCAGCACGACGGCGGTGGGCCTTACCCTGGGCCTGCTGTGGCTCACGGTTCCTGTGGGCCTGCTGCTCGCGCCGGAGCTGTGGTGGCTGTGGTGTTCCCTCGGCGGTGTGGCCCAGGGCGGTGGCATCACGCTGATCTTCCTCGCCATCATCCGGCTGGCCCGGGACCAGGCGTCGGCGGCCCGGATGTCCGCCGTCGTCCAGGGGACCGGGTATTCCTTCGGCGCCGTCGCGCCGACCCTTCTGGGCTACGTCCACGGGGTCTCCGGCGCCTGGACCGGTCCGCTGCTGCTGATCCTCTGCTCCGTGACCGCGTTCATCCTGGGCACCGCACTGTCCCTGCGCCGCGTGCCGAAGCCGCACTAGGTTCCTCCCGCCCCCGCTCATTCCGGGGCCGCGCTTGCGGACGCCTGTGCGCCGAGAAATGCCCGTTCCGGCCGCCATTCGGCCCATAAGGTTTGCGCCGGGAACACAGTGAGGGCCCATGTTTTATCGAAAACATGGGCCCTCACTGTCAGTTCGACGCCGTTGTCGGGCTGCAGGGTGTTCCGTTGCTGGGCTGCCACCCGGATTTCGGGCTGCCTGTTGCGAAGGGCGGGCAGTCCAGCTGACGGAATTCTGGGGTTACGCCGGGATAAGGGCGGCCTCCTCGCGGAGCTCCGCGCCGTCGCGTCCTTCATGCAGGAAGCGGTCGTAGGCCGGCAGCGTCAGGAAGGCCGGGAACTCGTTGCTGAGCGTGACCTCCTCGAAGATGTCCCGCGAGTCGGCGAAACGGTCCCCTTCGAAGCGTTCCAGCTTGGCGAATTCCTCATCCAGCATGTCCTCCACCCACTCGCGGGTCACGACGTCGCCGTGGTCCGTGATGGCGCGGGAGAAGATCCACTGCCAGAGCTGCGAGCGGGAGATCTCCGCGGTGGCGGCGTCCTCCATCAGGTTGTGGATGGCCACGGCGCCGTTGCCGCGCAGCCAGGACTCGATGTACCGGATGCCGACTTCGATGTTGTTCCGGATGCCCTGTTCGGTGATGGTTCCGGTGGTCGAGGAGATGTCCAAGAGGGCGCGGTCGTCCGGGGTGACGTCCTCCCGGAGGCGGTCCAGCTGGTTCGGACGGTCGCCGAGCACGCCGTCGAACACCTCGCGGCAGACCGGCACCAGGTCCGGGTGCGCCACCCAGGAGCCGTCGAAGCCGTCGCCGGCCTCGCGGGTCTTGTCGGCGCGGACCTTTTCGAAGGCGATCGCGTTGGCTGCGGCGTCCTTGCGGTTGGGGACGGCCGCGGCCATGCCGCCGATCGCCATGGCGCCGCGCTTGTGGCAGGCCCGGACGAGCTGTTCGGTGTAGGCGCGCATGAACGGCTGGGTCATGGTGACCTGGCCGCGGTCCGGGAGCACGAAGCGCGGTCCGCGGGTGCGGAAGTTCTTGATCAGGGAGAAGATGTAGTCCCAGCGGCCGGCGTTCAGGCCCGCGGCGTGGTCGCGCAGTTCGTAGAGGATTTCCTCCATCTCGAACGCGGCGGTGATGGTCTCGATCAGCACGGTGGCGCGGATGGTGCCCTGCGGGATGCCGAGCAGGTCCTGGGCCAGGATGAAGATGTCGTTCCACACCCGGGCCTCGAGGTGGTTCTCGATCTTGGGCAGGTAGAAGTACGGGCCCTTGCCCTGGGCGATCAGGCGGCGGGCGTTGTGGAAGAAGTACAGGCCGAAGTCCACGATTCCGCCGGCGATCGGGGTCCCGTCGATGAGCATGTGCTTTTCGGGCAGGTGCCAGCCGCGGGGGCGGACCACGATCGTGGGCAGTTCCCCGGCTGGGCGCAGCTTGTATTCCTTGCCTTCGGGGGAGGTGAAGTCGATCCGGCGTTCCAGGGCGTCTGTGAGGTTGAGCTGGCCCTGGATCACGTTGCGCCAGGACGGGGTGGAGGAGTCCTCCATGTCCGCGAGCCACACCTTGGCGCCGGAGTTCAGCGCGTTGATGGTCATCTTCTTGTCCACCGGCCCGGTGATTTCCACGCGGCGGTCCTCCAGGCCTGGGGCCGGGGGAGCGACGCGCCAGTTCGGGTCGTTGCGCACGGACTCGGTCTCGCGCAGGAACCGCGGGTCGTGGCCCTTGGAGATCTGCTGGCGGCGTTCACGCCGTGCCTGCAACAGCTCCTGCCGGCGCCCGGCCGTGGCCTTGTGCAGCTTGGCCACAAACGCCAGCGCATCCGGTGTGAGGACCTCGCTCTGCCGGCAAATAGGCTGCGCAGTCAGCGTGATCCCGTTGATAGTGAAGTTGTCAGTGAAGCTGTTCATTGGAGTTCTCCTTGAATATCCCCCGATGCCCTATCACTTGTGGTCCCTAAGGGCGTCCGATAAGGACCACAAGTGATAGGGCAACGGGCGGGGAAGTTTAGTGGAACTGGCCTTCTTCGGTGGATCCCACCAGGGCCAGGGTGGATGCGTTCGGGTTGAGCGCGGTGGCGATGTCGTCGAAGTAGCCGGTGCCGACTTCGCGCTGGTGCTTCGTTGCGGTGTAGCCGCGGGACTCGGAGGCGAATTCCTTCTCCTGCAGCTCGACGTAGGCGCTCATGCCTTCCCGGGCGTAGCCGTGGGCGAGGTCGAACATCGAGTAGTTCAGAGCGTGGAAGCCGGCCAGGGTGATGAACTGGAAGGTGAAGCCCATGGCGCCGAGTTCACGCTGGAACTTCGCGATCGTGGCGTCGTCGAGGTGCTTGCGCCAGTTGAACGACGGCGAGCAGTTGTAGGAGAGCATCTGGTCCGGGAACTCGGCCTTGACGGACTCGGCGAACTTGCGGGCCAGCTCCAGGTCCGGGGTGCCCGTTTCCATCCAGATGAGGTCGGAGTACGGGGCGTAGGCCTTGGCGCGGGCGATGCACGGTTCGATCCCGTTGCGGACCTTGTAGAAGCCCTCCGGGGTGCGGACCGGCTGTCCGCCTTCGCGGAGGATGAATTCCTGGTCGCGCTCGTCGACGTCGGAGGTGATCAGGGTGGCTGCCTCGGCGTCGGTACGGGCGATGATGACCGACGGCGTGCCGGCGACGTCGGCGGCGAGGCGGGCGGCGTTCAGGGTGCGGACGTGCTGCTGGGTGGGGATCAGGACCTTGCCGCCGAGGTGGCCGCACTTCTTCTCCGAGGCGAGCTGGTCTTCCCAGTGAACGCCCGCGGCGCCGGCCTGGATCATGGACTTCATGAGCTCGTAGGCGTTCAGCGGGCCGCCGAAGCCGGCCTCGGCGTCGGCCACGATCGGGACCATCCAGTCTTCGACGGTCTGGATGCCCTCGGAGAACTCGATCTGGTCGGCGCGGAGCAGGGCGTTGTTGATGCGGCGGACCACGGTGGGGACCGAGTTGGCGGGGTACAGCGACTGGTCCGGGTAGGTGTGGCCGGAGTTGTTGGCGTCGGCGGCGACCTGCCAGCCGGAGAGGTAGATGGCACGGAGCCCGGCCTTGACCTGCTGCACGGCCTGGTTGCCGGTCAGGGCGCCCAGGGCGTTGGTGTACTTGCCGGTGCTGTGCTCCTCGGTGAGCTGCTTCCACAGTTTCTCCGAACCGCGGCGGGCCAGCGTGTGTTCTTCGGAGACACGGCCGCGGAGGCGGACGACATCCGTTGCCTTGAAGTCACGGGTCACACCTTCCCAGCGCGGGTTGGCGGCCCACTCGAGCTCCAGTGCGGCGGCCTGCTCTGTTGTGTCCTGGCCGGACGGCTGCTGGGTGGGCTCAAATGCTGCAGTCATCTTTGTCTCCTTGATGGGGGTCCGGGACCGGCCAGTCTGCGACTCTGCAGATCCTGGCCGGTTGTTTCCGGATAGTGAATCTTTCCGTGAGATCTACTTTTCTTCACTTTCCAAGGGGTTTCTAGACCAAAGCTATGGAAAGAAATGCACTTCTTCGCATATCCTCAATAAATGCACCCCGCCAGCTGGAACCGCCAAGCTTCGTCCCTGCCATCGCCCGCCACCCCGGAGGTGGACGTCATCAGCATGGGCCGCCGTGTCCGTCATCTGCGCAAGGCCGCCGGACTCACGCTCGATGACCTGAGCGCCGCCGTCGGGACCGCCCCCAGCCAGCTGAGCCTGATCGAAAACGGCAAGCGCGAGCCGAAGCTTGGCCTGCTTCAGCAGCTCGCGGGGGCCCTCGGGGTCAGCATTGACGAACTGCTCGGGGCCGAGCCGCCCAACCGCCGCGCGGCGCTGGAGATCGAGCTGGAACGCTACCAGCGCAGCCCCATCTACGAGTCCCTCAAGCTGCCGAAAATCCGCATTAGCTCGCGGCTTCCGATGGACGTACTGGAGTCCATGGTGGGCCTGCAGCACGAGCTCGAGCGACGGCTCAACGAGCAGGTGGCGACGCCGGAGGAGGCCCGCCGCGCCAACGGTGAACTGCGGGCCATGATGCGGGAGCGGAACAACTACTTCCCGGAGTATGAGGCCGAGGCACAGAAGGTCCTGGCCTCGGTGGGCCACACGAGTGGTCCGCTGTCCCACCATGTCATTGCGGACATCGCCGGGCACCTCGGTTTCAGCCTCCACCACGTGGGGGATCTGCCGCATTCCACCCGCTCGGTGACGGATCTTAAGAACCGCAGAATTTACCTCACGCAGAACGCTCGGAGCGACCACGACCCCCGGTCGGTGCTGTTGCAGGCCCTGGGCCACTACGTCCTGGGCCATCAGACGCCGTCGAACTACGGGGACTTCCTCATGCAGCGCGTTGCCACAAACTACTTCGCCGCCGCGCTCCTACTGCCGGAGCAGGCGACCGTGGAGTTCCTGCAGCGGGCCAAGCAGGCCAAGGAAATCGCCGTCGAGGACATCCGCGACGCCTTCGCCGTGTCCTACGAGACGGCCGCCCACCGGTTCACCAACCTCGCCACCCAGCACCTGGACCTCCGCACGCACTTCCAGAAGACCCACAAGAGCGGCATCATCTACAAGGCCTACGAGAACGACGGCGTCACGTTCCCGCAGGACCACACCGGCGCCATTGAGGGCCAGCCGTCCTGCAAGAACTGGACCTCCCGGGTGGTGTTCGATGTCCCGGACAAGTTCAGCGCGTACAACCAGTACACCGATACCCCGGCCGGGACCTTCTGGTGCACGGCCCGCACCGAACGCTCCGCCAACGGGGAGTTCTCGCTCTCCGTGGGTGTGCCGTATGCGCACGTGAAGTGGTTCCGCGGCCGCGACACCACGGAGCGGTCCAAATCCACGTGCCCGGACGAAAGCTGCTGCCGCCGGCCGCCGGCATCGCTGACCAACGAATGGGCCGGCAACGCCTGGCCCTCGGCGCGGGCCCACTCGCACCTGCTGGCCGCCATGCCGCCGGGCGCCTTCCCGGGCGTGGACGAGACTGAGGTCTATTCCTTCCTGCAGGCCCACTCCGGAAGCTGATCCTCCCTCACGTCCTGCGGGATTCTCCGGGCCTTCCCTCAGAACCTGTCCGCTTGCTGCCCGTCGCTCCCGCACATCAGGTGAGTGAGCGTCCGGCGATTTGTTGCGGAAGGTGAGGGAGCGTCCCCTTGGGCGTGGCTGTCAGCAGGGCGGACTATATTGGCCTGTGTCAGCTCATCGACCCACCTCGCGGGAGCGTGCACCCATGGCCAAGGAACTTGCCACCCAGCTCATCGAACAACTCCAGGCTGCCGGCGTGCAGCGGATCTACGGGATCGTGGGGGACAGCCTCAACCCGCTCGTCGATGCCGTCCGCAAGACCGGGGGCTCGCAGCAGGGCGGCATTGACTGGATCCATGTCCGGCATGAAGAGGCAGCCGCCTTCGCCGCGGCGGCGGAAGCCCAGCTGACCGGCCGCCTCGCGGTCTGCGCCGGCTCCTGCGGGCCCGGCAATCTGCACCTGATCAACGGGTTGTACGACGCCAACCGTTCCGGGGCGCCGGTGCTGGCCATTGCCTCGCACATCCCGAGCAAGCAGATCGGCAGCAGTTTCTTCCAGGAAACCCACCCGGACCGGCTCTTCAACGAATGCTCGGTCTACTCCGAACTGATCAGCACTGCGGAGCAGGCGCCCCGGGTCATGCACAGCGCCATCCAGCACGCCGTCGGGCTCCGGGGCGTCGCCGTCGTGACCCTTCCCGGTGATATCGCCGGCCTGGAGGCGACGGCTCCGACCCCGGCCCCGGCCGCATTCCGGCCGGCGACGCTGACGCCGGACCCCGCCAGTGTTCAAGAGCTGGCAGACGCCATCAACGCGGCGGACAAGGTGGCCATCTTTGCCGGGGCCGGCGTCGAGGGCGCGCACGATGAGGTGGTTGCGCTTGCCGGACTGATCGCGGCGCCGATTGGCCACTCGCTCCGCGGCAAGGACTTCATGCAGTACGACAACGCGTATGACATCGGCATGACGGGGCTGCTGGGCTACGGCGCTGCGGCCGAGGGCATCGAGGACGCGGATCTGCTGATCCTGCTGGGCACCGACTTCCCTTATGACCAGTTCCTGCCGGCAACCCGGACGGCGCAGGTGGACCGGGCCGCCCACAAACTGGGGCGGCGGACCGACGTCGACGTCGCCGTCCATGGCGACGTCCTCCCCACGCTCGCGGCCCTGATGCCGTTGATCAAGGCCAAGAAGAGCCGCCGCTTCCTCGATGCGATGCTCAAGAAGCACGACCGTCTCATGAACAAGGCCGTGGGCGCATACACCCGGAACGTGGGCAAGAAACAGCCTATCCACCCGGAATATGCGGCCTCGGTGCTGGACCAGGTGGCGGCAGAGGACGCGATCTTCACGGCGGATACGGGCATGTGCAATGTTTGGACCGCGCGGTACATCAACCCGCTGGGCACCCGTCGGCTGATCGGCTCGTACCTGCACGGCTCCATGGCCAACGCGCTGCCGCACGCGATCGGCGCTCAGCTGGCCTACCCCGGCCGGCAGGTGGTCTCGGTCTCGGGGGACGGCGGCCTGTCCATGCTGCTGGGCGAGCTCATCACGATCGCCGCGCACCGGCTTCCGGTCAACGTCGTGGTCTTCAACAATTCCACCCTCGGCATGGTGAAACTCGAAATGCTGGTGGACGGGCTCCCTGACTTCGGCGTGGACGTCCCCGACGCCCACTACGCCGACGTCGCCCGGGCTTTGGGGTTCCATGCCGTGCGTGTCACGGATCCGTCCCGCATCGAGGCCGCGTACCGGGAAGCGTTTGCCCATTCCGGCCCGTCGCTCGTGGAGCTCATCACGGACCCCAAGGCGCTGTCCCTCCCGCCGAAGATCAAGGGCGCGCAGGTCCTGGGGTTCGCCACCGCCATGTCCAAGGTGGTCCTCAACCGCGGCGCCGGCGAGGCCGTCAGCATGGCCCGGAGCAACCTGCGCAACATCCCGCGGCGCTGAGGCCCTCCGAGTTCGCCGGAAACTCTCCAGCTCGCGGGAAGTTTTCGGCGAACTGGAGAGATTCAGGCGAACTGGGCACTAACGAGACAACGGGAGTGGCAATGGAAAATCACCGGATAGCTGGAATCGGGCCGGCGGGGAGCGTCGGGGCGCTCACGGCGTGTTCGCCGCCGCCCCTGGCGCTGTTGAAGGCCGACGGCGTTGAGCGGGTTGCGGTGGACCGCGCCGCGTACGCTGCCGAATTTCAGGCATTCCGGGCATCCGCCCTGACGTTGGGAGCCGCTCTCCTGGCCGACGGTGGTGAGGGGGCCGAAGGAAACGTGGTGTCGTCCCCGGGCAGCCTGCTGATAGCGCTCGCAATGCTGCGGGCAGGGGCCTCCGGGGAGACCGCCGTCGAAATGGACAAGGTCCTAGGACTCCCGGCCGGCAACCGGGATGAGGCCATGAACGCCCTGCTCGGGTTCCTGGCGGCGTACGACGGCGATCCCGGCAAGGTGAACGCGGGGAACCCGCCACGGAAACCGGTCCTGCACGCGGCCAATGGCCTGTTTGTGGACAAGGGTGTGCCAACCGGAAAGAACTACCTGGAAACCGTTGCCAAGCACTATGGTACCGGCGTGTACCCGGTGGACTTCCAGGATGAGGCCGCCACCAAGCCTGCGATCGACGCCTGGGTGAACAAGAACACCGGCGGCCGGATCGAGAAAGCGCCCGCGGGGTACGATCGCGACAACACTTTCAGCCTCCTGAACGCCTTGTACTTCGCCGCGGCGTGGCGGTCGCCCTTCGACCCCAACGACACCCAGGACAGCCCCTTCACCAAGTCCGGTGGCGAGGAAATCAGCGTCCCGACGATGCACAACATGCTGGAGCTCGCCTATGCAGAGGGTGCCGGCTGGCGAGCCGTGGACCTGCCGTACGCAAGAGGTTTTGTCATGCGGCTGGTGCTGCCCGGTCCCGGCGAAGGGCCGGAGACCCTCACGACCGCCAAGCTAGCGGAGATTGCGGCGGCCCTGGACACGGCCCCCGAGGTCTCCGTGCTGATCTCCCTGCCCAGGTGGGACCACAAGAGCAGCTACGACCTCCGGAAAGTGCTGGGATCCTTGGGGCTGGACACAACCCTCACCACCACCGAAGACTTCGACGCCATCCAGCCGGGGCTCACGATCACCAAGGCCGCGCAGGCTGCCAGCATCACTGCCGCGGAGAAGGGGACGGTGGCCGCGGCGGTGACCCGAATTGACGGCATGGTGACCGGATTGCCGCCGGAGCCGGAACAGACCATCGACTTCGACCGGCCGTTCCACTACCAGATCGTGCACGTCGAATCAGGGCTGCCCCTGTTTATGGGAACTGTGGCCGACCCCCGCTGATGGGCGGCCGGCCTGGAGCCAAATCGCCGGAAGCGCTCGAGTTCGCTGCAAACTTCCGGCGAACTGGAGAGTTTCCGGCGAACTCGGCGATCCCTGCAACGGTTTAGCGCGGGCCGCCATGCCAGAGGGCGTCGAACGGGGCGCCCGAGGCCACCCGGTTCCGGATCCCCGCGGTCACAAACGCCTTGGCCGTCCGTGCGGCCTCCAGCCGGGTCGCGCCCTTCGCGAGTTCGGCCGTCACCGCGGCGGCCAGCGAGCATCCGGCACCGGACACGGCCACGTCGCCCACCTTCGGGGCGGACAGGACTTCCAGGGTTTCGCCGTCGTAGTAGACGTCGACGGCGTCGGGGCCTTTCAGCCGCACGCCGCCCTTGGCGAGAACCGCGGCGCCGCTGAGCTCATGGATGCGGACGGCGGCGGCCGTGAGGGATTCGACGTCGGTGATCTCCAGCCCGGAGAGCGACGCGGCCTCGAAGTGGTTCGGCGTGACGAAGGTGGCCAGCGGCAGGATCTGTGCCTTGAGCGCCTGATCGGTGTCCAGGGCGTGCCCCGGCTCCTGGCCTTTGCAGATCAGCACCGGATCCAGCACCACGTTGGCGAACTGCCCGTCGGACAGTGCCGCGGCCACGGTCGCAATTGTCGCGGGGCTGCCGAGCATGCCGATCTTTACGGTATCCAACACGGCCGGTGCGCCGGACGCGGCACCGTAGGCCGCCGTCGTCGCCTCCAATTGGTCCGCAATTACCTGCTGGTCTACCGGGACGAAGCGGTGGTTCCAGTTGTCCTTGGGGTCGAAGGACACGATGCAGGTCAGGTTCGCGATCCCGAAGACGCCGAGTTCCTGGAACGTCTTCAGGTCAGCCTGCGCGCCGGCGCCGCCGGTCGCTTCGGAGCCTGCGATGGTCAGCGCGATGGCGGGGGAGGCGGTGGTGTCGGTAGCAGCCAGGGCAGCGGAGTCGAATGCGGTAGAAGTCATGGTCCCATCCTGCCATTGGGCTAAATCCGGCCGCATTGTGCTCTTGAACAAGTATTCCGTGAACAGTATGAACAAAACCTGAGTGTCCCGGATCACGCGGACTAGGGTGGCGGACGGTGTTGCTTACCGGCGGCGCCGGATCCAGGAAGGTTCATTGATGAGCACCCAACTGACCGAAGCGGCCCGGACCAGGAAAGCCGTCGGCAACATCCTCAAAGGCTCGGCCGGAAACCTCGTCGAGTGGTACGACCTCTACGTCTACACGGTCTTCGCGGCCTACTTCCAGACGCATTTCTTCAACTCCAAGGACGAGCTCCAGGCCGGCCTCGAGGCGATGGCCGTCTTCTCGACGTCGTTCCTGATGCGCCCGATCGGTGCCTGGTTCTTCGGCCGGTACGCCGACCGGAAGGGCCGCAAGGCCGCGCTGACGCTGAGCGTGACCATGATGTCCGCAGGCTCGTTCGCCATCGCCGTGCTGCCCACCCAGGATGTGATCGGGCTGTGGGCCATGATCCTGCTGGTCCTCATCCGCGTGATCCAGGGCTTCTCCGTGGGCGGCGAATACGGCACCAGCGCCACCTACATGTCCGAGGCCGCCACCACCAAACGCCGCGGCTTCTTCTCCAGCTTCCAATACGTCACGCTGATCGGCGGCCAGATGCTGGCCCTGCTGGTTCTCGTGGTCCTGCAGAACGCCATGCCCAAGGCCGAACTGACCGAGTGGGGCTGGCGGATCCCGTTTGCGGTGGGCGGCGTCGCCGCGCTGGTGGTCCTTTGGCTGCGGCGTTCCATGGAGGAGACGGTTTCGGCCGAACAGATCGAGGCCGCAAGGACCCCCGCCGTGGCCGGCGAGGCGCGGCCGGGGACCATGAAGCTGCTGTTTACCAGCTATTGGAAGCCCCTGATGATCTGCATCGGGATCACCCTCGGCGGCACGGTGGCGTTCTACACGTACACCAACTTCATCCTGAAGTTCATGAACGATACCTCGGGCATCGCCAAGACCGACACCTCGGTGATCAACTTCTGGGCGCTGTTCATCTTCATGCTGCTCCAGCCGGTCTACGGCATCATCTCCGACAAGGTGGGCCGCAAGCCGCTGCTGCTCTGGTTCGGCATCACCGGCGTCCTGTTCACGTGGCCGCTGCTCTCCGCCCTGGCCGGCACCAAGGATCCGTTTACCGCGTTCCTGCTCATGATGGGCGGCCTGCTGATCGTGGGCGGCTACACCTCCATCAACGCCCTGGTAAAGGCCGAACTCTTCCCGGCGTCCATCCGCGCCCTCGGCGTCGGTCTGGGATACGCGATCGCCAACTCGCTCTTCGGCGGCACCGTCCCGCTGATCGGCGCGGCACTGCAGAAAGCCGGCCAGGAAGAGCTGTTCTTCACCTACGTCACGGTGGCCATCGGCATCTCCCTGCTGGTCTACATCTTCGCGCTGACGAACAAGAAGTCCACGCACTTGGATCACGAGCAGGGTCACGCCTGGGAGCCCGCCGCCGCCGGCACCGGTGCGGACAGCAACGACGGCGACAAGGGCCTCATCGACGCGTCCCGCCGCTAGGGTTACTGGGCGTTGTCTGCGAACCGCAGTTGCAGGATGGTGGCGGCGACCCCTGCCACGAATGTCGCCGCGAGCACCGCATAGCTGCCTGCCGGGAGCGAGTCGACAGGGTCGGCCACCATGCCGATCAGCAGTGGGACTATCGAGTAGGGGAACCACTCCGCCCAGCCGGTCTTGCCGAACAAATTGCCGAGGGCCAGCATGACGAGCGAGAAGGCGATGGGGGCCACCTCGCCGCGGCTCCACACGGCGATCCAGGCGACCACGGGCGCGAGCAGGAACGAGATCACCGCGGCAAGCAGCACTCGTGGGATTCCGGTGGCGGCCAAGGCCGTAGAGAACCCCGGCAGGTTCATCGCCAGCCCGATCGCCAATGCCTCGACGAGCACGATGGCGACGAGCGCCATCCACCAGACCGCCGCGACCAGCAGCTTGGCGACGGCGAACCAGTGACGGCCCACCGGCAGCGCGAGCATGTTCTTGGCGGTGGCGTCGGTGTACTCCCGGCCAAAGAGGTAGGCGGCAATGAACGCCAGCAGCAGCATCCCGCCGACGCCGAAGATCAGCGTGAGCATGTAGAAGTACGCAGGCCACGTCGCTTCGATCCCGGTAAGGCTCGCTTTGGTGCCCAGAAGCCCCAGCTGGGCAGCCCGCCCGGGTTCGCGCACGATCCACATGAACAATGCGATGCCAAGGGGCATCAGCGCCAGCACCGCCAGGGTGGCCCACGTTGCCTTGGCGCGGCGGAGCTTGACGAATTCCGTGGCGAGAACCTGACCGAACATCAGGCATCCCCGCTCTTCGGGTTCTCGTCCGTGCGCGCGAGGAAGTAGCGCTCCAGATCCAGCGTGAGCAGCGCCTGCTCGCGTTCTTCGGACGTGTAGGCGTCGGTAGCGAAGGCGCGTGCCTTCGCGGCGAGTTCGTCGCGTGATGACTCCTCGATGAGGCGGCCGTCGTGGACGATGCCGATACGGTCCGCCAGGTGGGCGACCTCGGCGAGGATGTGGCTCGACATGAAGACGGTGACGCCACGCTCGTCGGCAAGCGAGCGGAGCAGTTCCCGGATCTCGACGATGCCCGCAGGATCGAGCCCGTTGGCGGGTTCGTCGAGCACGAGAAGTTCGGGGGCGTGCAGCAGTGCGCGGGCGAGCGCGAGGCGCTGCTTGTTGCCGAGCGAGAGTTGCCCGGCGCGCCGGTCGGCGTACGGTCCCAGGCGCAGCAGAGCGATCGAGTCGGCGACCGTCCGGGTTGGCGAGCCGGTGAGCCGCCGCTGGATGTCGAGGTTCTCGCGCACCGTGAGGTTGGGGTAGGCGGTAGCGGTCTCGACGAGGAAACCGACGCGCGAAAACACGTTGGTCTCGCCGGGCAGGATGCGCCGCCCGAGGACCGTCACCTCCCCGCTGCTCGGGCGGATGAGGCCGAGCACCATGCGGATGGTGGTCGTCTTGCCTGCCCCGTTCCTGCCGAGGAACCCGTAAATCTCGCCGCGGCGGACGTCGAGGTCGAGCGAGTCGACGGCGGTGACCCCGCGGTATCGCTTGACGAGGGCACGCGTGGAAACTGCGGTGTCAGGCACGGGGCTCCTCCATGCCCCCATCCTGCCACCACGCCCGGCACGGTCACAGTGCGGGGCCCTGCAGCATCGAATTCGCCGGAAACGTGCGAGGTCGCCGTAAGTTTCCGGCGACCCGGCAGGTTTCGGGCGAACTCGCGGCTCCTGGCCCGCACAGCTGGGTGCGAGAATGGAGGGCGGTTCGGGTGGCTCTTCTGCCCGGGCCGTCCAGTGCTAATACAGCCGGCCGAGCAGCGTGTTCCCTTGCGGGCGCGGGCCGCCGAGCGAACCACTACGAATGGAATGCCCATGACGTCCGCCAAAACTTTCCCGGTGTCCGCACCGCCGAAGTTCGCCTCGATCGGTTCCCCGTACTTCGGCATCATGCTGGCCGTCATGGCCGTGGTGCTGATCCTGTCCAACATCGGGGCATCCAAGGGCGTGACGATCGGCCCGATCATCACGGACGGCGGCTTCTTCCTCTTCCCGCTGGCATATATCCTGGGCGACGTCATCAGCGAGGTCTATGGCTTCAAAGTGGCCCGCAAGGCCATCGTCACCACCTTTGCACTCTCCGTCTTCGCGTCCCTCTGCTACTGGGTCATCATCGCCCTGCCGGGCTTCGGCGACGAGTACGGTGCCTCCAAGCAGGCGGCCCTGGAAGGCGCCCTGGGCCCGGTCCCGCAGATCGTGCTGGCTTCGCTGCTGGCCTTCTTTGCCGGCCAGACCATCAACTCCTGGATCCTGGTAAAGATGAAGGCGCGCACCGGGGAAAGATCCCTGTGGGCCCGCATCATGGGCTCCTCCGTGGCCGGCGAGTTCGTGGACACACTGATCTTCTGCAGCATCGCCGCGTCCGTGATCGGAATTGCCGACGTCGGGATGTTCGTGAACTATGTCCTTGTGGGCTTCCTCTACAAGACCCTCGTGGAGTTCGCCTTCGTACCGCTGACCACGCTCGCCATCGGCTGGGTGAAGAAGCGCGAACCGAGCTACGGCGCTTAGGCAGCCGTCGCCGTTCCGTCGCCGTTCCGTCGCCGTTCCGTCGCCCAGTTCGCCGGAAACCTGCGGGGTCGCCGTAAGTTTCCGGCGACGTCGCGGGCGTCCGGCGAATTCGCGACTCACGGGCCCGTCAGGGGTGCGGGCGGCCGGCTAGAGCACGAAGCAGCCGGTTCCTAAATTCCTGCTCGTGGAAGAGGTGTTCCCACTCGACGCGGATGAACCGCCAGCCCTCTTCAGCCAGGGCTTTCTCCCGGCGCCGTTCCTCGAAGAGCACCTCGGCTGTGGGCCTGTAGTCGAAGTACTTGGTCTTGCCGTCGAACTCGAGGGCGACCTTCTCCTCTTTCCACGCAAAGTCCAGACGGTGGCGCCCGGCGCGGCTTGATACTTCCAGTTGAGGCTCAGGCGGCTTGATCCGAAGCCGGTGGATCAGCTCGCGGGTGAGCGTTTCGCCCGCAGATTCGGACCGCGGATCCGCCGTGATGAGGACGCGGCGGAACGTCCGGATCCCCCGGCGGCCATCCAGTGCATCCGCCATGGCCTGCAGGGCTACTCGATCCGCGCCCAGGCGAAGCGCATGGTCGGTGAGGATCAAGGCCTGCCTGTAGCGCAGCATCATGGCGCAGTCGGCAACCGTCCGTTCCAGAGACGTTGTCCGCAGGCCGCGGACAATGGTGGAGTCGTGTTCGGTAAAGGGACGTGTATGACACCGGACGTCCCTGCCGTGGCGCTCGTTCGACGGGCGCACGTTCTGGAGGACATGGATGGCGTCATCCACGTTCCAGAGGAACAGGCTGCGGAGGCGCGCTGCGGACGTGTGGCTGTAGAGGAAAGTGCCCGTCGACGTCGTACGCGTTCCGTGGGCGTGCGCGAAGATGCGCTGCCTGTTCCGTACGTCCGGGCCTTGGGCATTCCAGAGGCTGGCGCGGATGTAGCAGCCGTGCCGGAGCCGGACAAGGGCGCCCGAATCCAGGAGGGATCGGATGGTCCGCGAGCCGTAGCCGAGGTCGAGCAGTTCTTCTGTGCGCCAGAGATTGCCCGTCGGGGGCAGTTGCAGCGAGGGGTTTTGCGACATGGCTCCAGCGTCCGGTACCGCCGACGCGCCCGGGAGGCTCCGCCGTCGCTATGTGGATAACGGCGATGTGGATAACAGCGGAGTCGCCGGAAAGCTGCCGGGTCGCCGTAGATTTACGGCGAATTCGGGCCTTTCCGGCGAGCTCGACGGCGGCCCGGCACCCGACGCGCCGGTGTCAGCCGGAAACGCGCGCCGTGGTGCCGCGGACGATCAGGGCCGGCTCGATCAGCTTGCGCTCAGGCTCGAGGCCGGGGTCCTGGATCCGAGCCAGCAGGGTGTTGGCGACATCGACGCCGACGACGTCGCTGCGGTTGTCCACGGACGTGATGTCCAGGTACCGCGACTTGGCCAGTTGGGAATTGTCGTAGCCGATCACAGAGAGGTCCGCCGGAATGGACAGGCCGCGCGCCTTGGCCGCGGCGAGGGCGCCGAGGGCCATGGTGTCGTTGGCTGCAAACAGGGCGGTCGTGTCCGGGTGGTGGTCAAGAATCCAGCAGGCGGCCGCGTAGCCGTCCTCCTCCGAGGTCCCCTGCGATTCGCCCGCGATCCGAAGCTCGACGCCGGCCTCCAAGATGCCGCTGCGGAAGCCGTCGCGCCGGTGGGCGGCAGCCCCGCCGGAGCCCGAGAGGTGTCCGATCCGCGTGTGGCCGAGCCCCAGCAGGTGATCTGCCGCCATGCGGCCGCCGCAGTCGTCGTCATTGGTAATGAGGCTGGCGCCGGCAGGAACACCGTTGCGCCAACCGGCGACGACGGCCGGAACCCAGGTTCCGGCCATCATCGACTCGCTCGGCTCGGCCGCGATGACGAGGCCCTCCACGTGCATGGACAGCAGACCGTCTGTGGCTTCGGTGATGCGGTTCTCTCCCGGGCGGGAATCCGCGAGGGTGACCTGGTAGCCGTGGGGGGAGAGAGCGGATTCCATGCCGCGCAGGAGGTCCACGAACCAGAGGTTCCGGAAGTCGTCAATGACCAGTCCGATGCTTTTCGTCTGGCTGCTGGCAAGCGTGGTCGCTGCCCGGCTCGGGCGGTACCCTAGCTCTGACATGGCCGCCCGGACGGCCTCCCGCCGCTTCTCGCTCACCTTCGACGGGTTTTGAAGCACGAGGGACACCAGCGACGGGGAGACTCCGGCGCTCTTGGCGACGTCGTAGATCGTCGGGCGGCGGGTTCGAGAGGTGTTCAGCGTCATCTGCAGAGCCTTTCATGTCTCATTCGAGGATAGCCGTCCCACCATTGACAGGACATATTCACATAGCTACGCTTCTTATCAGCGCTAATTTTTGTAGCGCTCCAATTTTCTGGAGTCGGGCCGTCGGCCTGGCAATTTCAAAGGAGAAATCGATGGCTGACAGTTTAGGAGTTGCCGTAATCGGCGCCGGAATGGCAGGAAAGGCGCATGCAGCCGCGTACCGCACGGCGTCCACACTGTACAGCCCGGTTCTTCCTCCCATCCGGCTGGTCTCCATCGGCGATGTCAACGCCGAGTTCGGCTCCCTTGCGGCAAAGCGTTTTGGCTACGAACGCAATGACACCTCCTGGCAGGCGATCGCCGAGGCCGATGACATCGACGTCGTGAGCGTCGTGATCGCGAACTCCCTCCACCGGGAAGTCGTGGAGGGACTGCTGGCCGCCGGGAAGCACGTGCTGTGCGAAAAGCCGCTCAGCGACTCGATCGAGGACGCCCGCGCCATGGCCGAGGCTGCCCGCAACGCTAGCTCGATCGCGCGCATCGGGTTCACCTTCCGCCGCACCCCGGGCATCGCCTACATCCGCGACCTCATCCGCAACGGCGTCCTGGGCAACGTCCTGCACTTCAGCGGGCGCTACTGGACCGACTACGGGTTCAGCCCTTCGGCCCCCATGAGCTGGCGCTACAAGGGCGGCCAGGGCTCCGGCGCGCTGGCCGACGTCGGAAGCCACCTCACGTACGTCTCCGAATTCCTCTGCGGTGACATCAAGTCCATCAGCGGCGGGCACCTCAGCACCGTGATCGACAAGCGCCCGCTCCCGCTCGCCGCGGTCATGGGCCACGACCACGTCGCTGTCAGCGACACCTTCGAGCCGGTCGAAAACGACGACTACGCGGCGTTCTCCGCAGAGTTCGAAAACGGTGCCGGCAGCTTTGAAGTCTCCCGCGTTGCCGCCGGACACGCCAACAGCCTTCAGTTTGAAGTGTTCTGCGAGAACGGTGCCGCCAAGTTCGACCAGCGCCGTCCCGCCGAAATCCAGCTGTTCCTCAACGATGGTTCCGGCAATGAGAACGGCTACCGCCAGGTCATTCTCGGCCCGGGCCACCCCTACATCGCCGGCGGCCTGGCCATGGACGCCCCTGAAGTCGGCTTCGGACAGAACGACGCCTTCGGCTATCAGGCCCGGGCGTTCCTGGAGGAAGTTGCCGGTCTCAGCGAGGCTGAGTCTCTGCCGCGCTGCGCCACGTTCGACGAGGGCGTGCGGAACATGGAACTGCTCGGCGCGGTCACCGAATCGGCGCTCAACAACGGAAAGAAAATCACGCTATGAAACTCGGCGTCTACAACGCAATCCTGCACGACCGGCCGCTTCCCGAGGCACTCAAGGTCATCGCCGACCTCGGACTGACCGGCATCGAAATCAACACCGGCGGATTCCTGCCCGCCGTCCACGTCCCCACCATGGACCAGATCCTCGAGAGCGATGCGGCCCGTGATGACTACCTCGCGATTTTCGAGGGGACCGGCGTCTCGATTGCGGGCCTGAACTGCAACGGCAATCCGCTGCACCCCAAGCGGGAGATCGGCGAGAAGCATGCCGAGGACATCCGCCGCTCCATCCGGCTGGCGCACAGGCTGGGACAGGACCGGGTGGTGACCATGTCCGGCCTTCCCGGCGGCGAACCCGGGGCCACCACCGTCAATTGGGTGGTCAACGCCTGGAACTCGGCCGCCCTGGACGTGCTGGACTACCAGTGGAGCATCGCGGCCGACTTCTGGAAAGAAACCGACCGCCTCGCCGCCGACCACGGCGTCAAGGTTGCCCTTGAACTGCACCCGCAGAACATCGTGTTCAATACCGCCGATGTGTACAAGCTCATTGAGCTGACCGGCGCCACGCACGTGGGCGTCGAGCTGGACGCCTCGCACCTGTTCTGGCAGCAGATGGATCCGGTCGCGGTGGTGCGCGAACTCGGTCCGCTGGTCTTCCAGGCAGCCGCGAAGGACGTCCGAGTGAACACTGAGAACGCCGCGCTCTACGGTGTCCTCGACAACAGCTTCCGCCGGCTGTCCCCGGAGGAAAACCGCACCAACCTCGGCGGCGACGAGTGGGCCAACGAGTGGCCCAAGAACTCCGCCTGGGACTTCGTGGCCCTGGGCCGCGGGCACGACTCCGCCTACTGGACGGAGTTCCTGCGCGCGCTCTACGAAGTTGACCCGAACATGCTCGTCAACATCGAGCACGAGGACACCTCCCTGGGCCGGATCGAGGGCCTCCAGGTGGCGGCCAAGGTCCTGCGGGACGCCGACGCAGCGCTCTCGGCGTCGCTGCACCTCACGAACTGACCGGCCCGGGGAGACCGCCGTCGTTCGATCAATACCCCGAGGTCGCCGGAAAGCGCCGGGATCGCCGTAAAAGTCCGGCGAACCGGCAGCTTTCCGGCGAATTCGACGGCGGTGCGGAGGCGGCCGACGGCGTCGAACTCGCCGGAGTGGTGGCTCGGTCGCCGGAGAAACGCGCGGAGGTCGCCGCAGATTACCCGGGGCTTCCCGTCTACGGGAGTCTTGCCGAGATGCTCGACGCCGGGGTGGACGCCGTGACCATCACGACGCCTCCGCACACCCGCCGCGAGCTGGTGCTGGAGGCCATCGCGGCCGGCGTTCACGTGGTCGCGGACAAACCGTTCGCCCCGGATGCCGCTTCTGCGCGGGAACTTGCCGAGGCGGCCCGGCAGGCGGGCGTGGTCCTGAATGTCTGTCACAACCGCCGTCGGGACGCGGATATCCTCACGCTCGCCGGCGTCATCGCCTCGGGCGAACTCGGGGAGGTGTGGCGGGTCCACTCGATCATGGACCAGGACGGTGCCGACACCCTTGAGACCGGTGCCACGGGCGGGCTGCTGCGCGATCTGGGCAGCCACCTCGTGGACCAGATGTTGTGGCTGCTGGGCCCGGCCACCCACGTCTACGCCGCGCTCGACTGGACCGACCGCTTCGGCGAGACCACAGATTGCGGCTTCTTCGTGACACTGACGCACGCATCGGGTGCCGTCTCGACGGTCTCGGCCAGCAAACTCAACCACTCCACGACGCGTGAACTGCGCGCCTATGGCAGCGACGGCAGCTACATTGCCTCGGGCGCCGACGTCCAGGCCGAAGCCCTGTTCGCAGGCCGCCGCCCGGCCCGGGAGCCTGCCACTTGGGGGATCGATGCCCCGGAAAACTGGGGGACACTCGCGGTTTCCAGCGGCCGCTCACAGGTGCCCTCGGAGCAGGGCAACTATGCCGGGTTCTACACCGAATTCGCCCGCGCGGTCCGGGACGGCGGGCCCGGACCGGTGCCGGCGACTGAGGGGGTCCGGGCCCTTGAGGTGCTCGACGCCGCCCGGCGCAGCGCGCTGGAGAACAGGGTTGTGGGGCTGGACGGACAGCGCGCGCAGTAGGGGCCGCCGTCGTGCGGTGAATCGCGAGGTCGCCGGAAAGCTGCGGGATCGCCGCAACGTTACGGCGACCTCGAGAGGTTCCGGCGAATTCGACGGCGGGTCCGGAGCGTTTCGGCGACCTGGACGGCGGCAGCCGAACCTAGGAGTAGTAACGGCCCAGGGTCTCGGCCTTGAAGTCGAAGAAGTTGCCCGACTCGATGGCCAGGCGCGCATCGTCCACCATCTTCACCACGAAGCGCTCGTTGTGGATCGAGATCAGCGTCGCCGAGACCATCTCCTTGGCCTTGAACAAGTGGTGGATGTAGGCCCGCGAATAGTTCAGGCAGGCGTAGCAGTCGCAGTCTTCCTGGAGCGGTCCGAAGTCGCGCTTGTACTTGGCGCCGGAGAGGTTGTACCGGCCGGTGGGGTGATAGAACGCCGAGTTCCGGGCCACCCGGGTGGGGGAGACACAGTCGAACGTGTCCGCGCCGTTCTCAATTGCGGTGAAGATATCGTCGGGTTCGGAAATGCCCAGGAGGTGCCGCGGCTTGTTCTCCGGCAGCTCCTCATTGCACCAGCGCACGATCGTGCCGAGATTCTCTTTCTCGAGTGCGCCGCCGATGCCGAAGCCGTCGAAATTCATGGCGCCGAGGTCGCGGCAGGCCTTGCGGCGCAGGTCCTCGTACTGGGCGCCCTGGATCACCCCGAACAGCGCCTGGTAGGGCTTCCCCACGCGCTCGGATGTGAGCCGGAAGTGCTCGGTGATGCACCGCTCGGCCCAGCGCCGGGTGCGTTCCAGGGATTCCTCCTGGTAGCCGCGCGAGTTCTGCAGCGTGGTCAGCTCATCGAACGCGAACATGATGTCCGCGCCGATCTGGTGCTGGACGTTCATGGAGATCTCGGGGCTGAACCGGTGCCGGTCGCCGTTGAGGTGGCTCTTGAACCACACGCCTTCCTCATCGACGTGGGCCAGGCGTTCCTTGCCGGGGGCGACGGCGTCGTCCGGCCCTGAATGGTCCACCGACTTCATGTCGATGACCTTCTTGAACCCCGAGCCCAGGCTCATCACCTGGAAGCCGCCGGAATCGGTGAACGTGGGCCCGCGCCAGTTCATGAAGGCGCCCAGCCCGCCTGCCACGTCCAGAATGTCCGCTCCCGGCTGCAGGTACAGGTGGTACGCGTTGGCCAGCACGGCCTGCGCGCCGAGCTCGGCGATGGATTCCGGCAGCACGGACTTGACCGTGGCTTTGGTGCCGACGGCGATGAACGCCGGAGTCTGGATCTCGCCGTGCGGGGTGGCGATGGTGCCGGTCCGGCCCAGGAACTCCCCGCCGTTGGCGGCGATCTGACCGGCCGACGGCGGGCACGCCTCACTCAGGCGCTTGCCCACACGGAAGGAGAACTCGGACTGCCGGGCAGGCGCGGGCGGCAAAGAATCAGAGACAGGATTGGCTGGCACGGTTCAAGTGTGCCAGCTAACGCTGCCTAAGCCTTAGTGGACGGGATCCGATGTGGGGTAGTTCTCAGCCCGCCATTTGTCCCAGTAATTGCGGATCGCGTCCAGCTGGTGGGCCCCGAGGTCATAGGTGGAGACGATCGCCAGGGATCCGCCGTCGGGCCGGACGTCCGCGATGGCGGGCTGGTCCGCCACGATCAGCAGGCCCTCGCCGTGCTCGGCGTAGTTGTGGACCGTCAGGCCCACCTGGTGATTGCTGCGGAACCAGACCTTGCCGGAGATCTCCTCGCCCGTGGGCAGGGTGAGCGAATACGGGTCCCCGGGCGCCGGGACGTCGCTGAGCCCGAGGTTTTCTATCGCCGAGCCGCCGGTGCCGGGCACGGAGAAGAAGAAGGTCCGGCGTTTGCCGTGCGGGTGCCGTTCCAAGGCGAAGCGCAACTGATGGAGGAAGGTCAGCCAGCCTTGGGTGATGTCCTCGTCCCAGGCGGCCCATTCGGAATTGTGGTCGATCGCCGCCCGGGTGACGCTGACTTCCGTGCCCGTGGGGACAGGTTTCAAGGTGAAGACGTCTCCGCCGTCGACCACCAGGGAGGTGTGGTCCGCGCCTTCGACCACATTGGGGCCGAAGTAGATTTCGTTGATTTCGGCCTCTTGGTCATCGGCGTTCCAGCCGTGCCATTGGGCGATTCTGGCGGGTTCGCGCAGCATGGTCCAAACTTGCTGCGCGTCCGAATTGATCACAACGCTCAGATTGTTCGTCATGGGGTGAATCTACAACGCCAGGCCCCGAACGGGTAGGGGCCGCGTTGACTCGTAGAAAACCTCCGCGTAGCCGGATACGTTGCCTCATTTGAAAACCTCCGCGTAGCGGCGTGGTTGACGGTGTTGGCGGCGGTTGCCAGCTATGCCCGTTTTCATGGAGCTCACGATGGCCCAGCGGCAGGCTGTGA
>NZ_JBFTHK010000049.1:0-28651 GCF_056394205.1 Arthrobacter sp. 10T413_2
GTGCTGGAGGTGGCCAGCCAGCTGTATCTGCTGCCGCACTCCATCATTGCGCTGTCCCTTGCCACGGTGTTGTTCAACCGGATGACCCGGGCGTCGCAGGACGGCGACCGGGCTGCGTTGCGCAGCGCGCTCTCCCACGGGCTGCGGACCATGGCCGTGGCAACCGTATTCGGCGCGCTGGCGCTCTTCGCGCTGGCCGGGCCGCTGGGCATGTTCTTCTCCGGCGGGGTGCGTCAGGACGGCGTCATGCTGGCCCAGACGCTCACCATCCTGGCTCTCAGCACCCCMTTCATGAGCGCCAACTTCATGATGTCGCGCGTCTTCTACGCCAACGAGGACGCCCGGACACCCTTCTTCATCCAGCTGGTCCTGGCGCTGGTCAACGTGGTGGCCGCGTTCGTGATCCAGTTCCTGCCGTTCGATCAGATCATCTTCGCCATCGCCATCCTCTATACCGGCGGCAATATCCTCTCGGTGATCGTCAGCGCGATCTTCCTGCGCCGGCTCCTGGGCCATCTGGACGGCCCCCGCATCGCCAGCTCCTACATCCGCATGGGCTACGCGGCCCTGGGGTCCGCCCTGGCCGGAGCCGTGGCCCTGTGGCTGCTGGGCAGTTACAACCCGGACGGCTTCGCCTGGAGCGACCGGATCGCCGCTCTGGTGACGATCGTCGTCGTCGGACCCGTCATGCTGGCCGTCTACTTCCTGTTGCTGAAAATGTTCCGTGTGACCGAGCTCCAGGACCTCATGCAGCCTCTCCTTGGACGGCTCCGGCGCCGGGCAGCCCCGGCTGAGCAGGGCACCGGGCCCCGCGCCCAAGGCGCAGCGGAGGTGCGGAGGGTGCCGGAGCGGGCCACCGTCTCGGTGGACACCGGCCTGATTCCGCGAATTTCCGGCGAGTTCGATGCCGCGTCCTTCCGGGCCGGTCCCGACATCCCGGATGAAGATACGTTCCCCTACACCCGCCAAGCCGGTCCGGAAGGCGGCTACCTGCCGGCCGAAGACCTCCCCAGCACCGCGCAAGGCGGTTTGGGCCGGGGCGACGTTCCCCTCCCGGGGCGCCGGACCTATCAGGGACCGGCCGGTCACAACCCCTATTTCCCGTTCAACCGGAAAAAGAAAAAATGAGCCCGGCTCCGTTTCAAACCGCCGTGCTCACGCGGCCCGGACAGAGCATCGGCTAGGATCGAAGACTAACAAGGGGAGTTGCGGACCAGCGGTCAACCGGCTTGCCGGAGGGCACAGGGTCGCTCAGAGAGTGATCACGTCGGCAGGTCCCGGACAGTCTAGGAGGAGCCCGTGTCCCACCCGATCGATGTCGGATCAGTACTCGGTGGCCGCTACAAGGTCACTGCCACTGTACTGACCTCACATGACCAGGATCTGGTGCTGGACGGTGTGGACCAGGTGCTCAACCGTCCCGTGAGCATCCTCGTCGCCGGGCCGGGCAACGCCGAGCAGGTGGCCCAGAGCGCCCGCGAAGTCGCCACGGGCGAACGGCCGGGCAGCGTTCAGATCCTTGACCTCGGCGTCAGCGATGCCACCACGTATCTGATMACCAACCACACCTCCGCGGCGGATCTGCTGGACCTTGTGGTGTCCTCCAACCCGCCGTACATCGAGCCCTTCTTCACCGATACCCTGGGCAGCGAGATCTTCGGGCAGGCACGCTCCCACGAACCTGAAACGTATGACGGGCTCTACGACGACGAGGAAGTCGACGCCGGGTACATCAATTACGGGCACACCCAGCCGGTCGCAGGACATCAGCCGGCGCCCCCGGCCGCCCCGGCCGCCGGAATGCCGTCCCGCCCCGCGTCCGCACCCTCGTCCGGCGCTGCAGCAGCGGCAGCCACCGGAGCCGCGGCCGCGGCCGCCAGGGCTCCCAAGGCCCCAAAGACTGCACCGCAGGAGACTGCCGCACACCAGGGCGCCAAAGAGACAACGGCGCCCCAGCCCGTCCAGGAGAGCGCAGCTCCCCGCCCGGCCGAGCCGGCAGCGCCGCAGCCTCCCACCGCCGCTGCTCCCAAGGTCTCCTTGTGGTCCGACGACGACTACKCCGGCATCGATCAGCAGGGCAACGGAATTCAGCAAGGCGCCGGAGACCAGCAAGACACCGGTGATCACCGCGGCGCCGCCACAGCCGCAGYCGCCTCCGCCGGGCTGGCCGGAACCGGATTCAACAGCGCGGACCGCGCTCCTGGCAACTTCCCCGCCTCCGCCCGGTCCGCCGTGGACGAGGACGAGTACGTGGAGTACGAAGACGAGCCGCGCCGGGAGCCTCGTTCCATGCGGTGGCTGGTTGGCGGCCTACTGGCTGTCGTCCTGGTGGTGGTCCTCATCTTTGCGGTCACCAATCTCGGCAGCCTTTTCAAGAGCAGCCCCCAGTCGAACGCCGGGTCCTCCTCCTCGTCGTCCAGCGCGCCGGAACAGTCGACGGGACAACCGTCGTCGACCGCCAGCGAGGCGCCCGCGGCCGGGCCGCCCGTCATTCAGGACGTGACGCGACTGGGCAACTTCGACTTCGCCGGTAACTACGACTCCGACCTCGTGAAGACCTTCGACGGGAACGGCGCGAGTTACTGGTCCGACATGGAATTCGCCACGGAGGACTGGGGTGGCCTTGCCTCCGAGGTTCCGCTCGTCGTCAAGCTGAAGGGCCCTTCCAAGGTCTCTTCCGTCACTCTGAGCCAGCTTGGTGCGTCCGGCGGCAACATCAGCGTCTACACCAACGACCGTCCTTCCCTGGATGGCGCGAAGCAGGTCGGAAGCAACAGCTTCACCTCGCCGGACCTGACGATGCCGCTGCCGGAACCGGTCACGGCGCAATACGTGATCGTGTCCATCAAGACGCTTCCCAAGCTGGCCGCTCCCAAGACCCGTTATGGCTACGGCCTCCGCCTGGCCGAGATCAAGGTGCAGTAGCGGGCGCAGTGCACTAGCGGGCCTGTCATCCGGGCGCCTTCTCCGGCCTCGGCCTCGCCAAACCGGTACCCTGAGTAGTGGCGTCGCTCGGTGACGCCCATGTCGGCCGGAATATTCAATGCCCGGCAATAGTTGTGCCATGTGGCCGGCCATCGAGGCGGGCGCATCGACAAAGGAAGAGGTTCACCGTTCAGTGAGCAACGCAGAAAACACTGCCTCCGAAGTACGTGATGTCATCATCGTCGGCTCCGGCCCGGCGGGCTACACCGCAGCGGTGTACACGGCGCGCGCGAACCTGAAGCCGCTGCTCCTGGCAGGCTMGGTCACCGCCGGCGGCGAACTGATGAACACCACGGACGTGGAGAACTACCCTGGATTCCCCGAAGGCATCATGGGTCCGGACCTCATGGAGAACTTCGAGAAGCAGGCTGCCCGCTTCGGCACGGAGATCCAGTTCGAGGATGTCACCGAGCTGGACCTCGACGGCGAGATCAAGACGGTGACCATCGGCACGGGGGAGACCTTCAAGGCCCGTTCCATCATCCTTTCCACCGGCTCCGCCTACCGCGAGCTCGGGCTGCCGAACGAGAAGCGGCTGTCCGGCCACGGCGTTAGCTGGTGTGCAACCTGCGACGGTTTCTTCTTCAAGAATCAGGACATCGCGGTCATCGGCGKCGGCGACTCCGCCATGGAAGAGGCGCTGTTCCTCACCAAGTTCGCCAAGTCCGTCACTGTGGTGCACCGCCGCGACGCCCTCCGCGCTTCAAAGATCATGGCCGACCGTGCCCTCGCCCACGAGAAGATCAACTTCGTGTGGAACACCGCCSTCGAAGACGTCCTTGGACAGGACAAAGTCACCGGATTGCGGTTGAAGAACCTGGTAGACGGCACGGAAACTGAACTGGCCGTGACCGGCGTGTTCGTGGCAATCGGCAATGACCCCCGCACGGACCTCGTCAAGGGCAAGCTCGAGTTGACCGCAGAGGGAACCATCGCCGTCGACGGCCGCACCTCGAAGACCAGCATCCGGGGTGTTTTCGCTGCCGGCGACGTCATTGACCCGACCTACCGCCAGGCCATCACCGCCTCGGGTTCCGGCTGTGTGGCGGCTCTCGACGTCGAGCACTACCTGGCAGATTTTCACGCCTAAGACGGCGCGCAGCAACCAACCGAAGAGAGAGACAAAGGTCATGAGCAACGCAAAAGACGTAACAGACGCCAGCTTCAGCACCGACGTACTGGCCTCCGACAAGCCGGTCATTGTGGACTTCTGGGCCGAATGGTGCGGCCCCTGCCGCAAGCTCGGCCCGATTCTCGACGAGATCTCTGTGGAGTACAGCGAAAAGGTTGATGTAGTCAAGGTAAACGTTGACGACAACCCCGCCATCGCCGCCGAGTACGGCATCACGTCAATCCCGGCCGTCTACCTGTTCCAGGGCGGCGAGGTCAAGAGCACCGTCATCGGCGCCCGACCCAAGCAGTTCTTCGAGAAGGAATTCGCGGACGTCCTGTCCTAATTCCGACTCGGCTTCACCGGTAGTTTCGCAACTAGCTTCATGAGGGCCTGCGGCCCGAGCAGCTCGGGCCGTAGTGTCCCGTTGAGCTGGTGGTGACCCCCGCTTCTGGCGGGGGTCACTTTTTTGCCCGGGGGCCTGTCACGGCCCCGGTCGCTTGGCACGGCTGCCGTTGGCTGCCGTTGGCCGAGGGGAGTGGACGCGGAGGGCCGAGCGGGTGTTCCCCGCCGGTGGGATGTTCCCGATTGATAGAAGCACCTGTTTGGGGGTGTCCTCAGTCCTATTGAGTTGCGCAATCCTCGAGTTTTTCCGGAAGCTGGCCCTCCTGACGAGGGATCGGCAAGCCGTGATCGAGAGGGGTCCCGTGACGGAATTTCAGCCCATCATCGGCCACCCGAATTCTTGGGATCTGACATTTCGGTGAGTGTCGACGGGCCTCTGTGGCGAGCGTCTGCGTTTCACGTGAAACATTGGCCGGTCGCACCGGCGCGTGGCTACCCCACTTTMGCGGGTGTCTCGGTCGGAAGCGCTGATAGTCTTGCCGATCGAAAAAGCGATTCTGCGAAATTTCCGGCCGACTGGGGGAGTTCAGTAACCGAACCTCGGCCAGGAGCAMGGCTGTTTCACGTGAAACGTCGGATGCCGGCAAGGGGCACCGAGATGATCATCGTGGAACTACGCCAACGGGCCGCATTCCGCGAAAAGGCGATGTTGTGAAGCTGGATGACGCCAAAAGACCTCGCGAGTGGGTCGACGTCTTCTACTAGAACCAGATTCTCGCCTGAGAGAATCTGGTTGAGGGTGATCTACTCGAGGGTGCGCTTCGGGGAAGGTGTGCAGGGCAGTGCAGCGATCGGCAGCGTGCCCGCTTCGCCAGCACGCCCACAACGCAGCCGTGAAGGTGGCACAAGCCGGCCCGTCAGGTGACGCCCGCCGTAGCCGTGGCGCTAAGTACGACCGCCGGCGCGCCACGGGCGAGTTCGTCAGTCGTGACGACCTTCCTAGAGGCCGCTAGCCCATCGTCACCCTTTCAATCCGTGCTGCCCCATCAGTCGATGCTGACCGTGTTTCACGTGAAACATCACAGTGCTGGGTGCTAGTCGCTACACCGGCGGTKTTGCCGTTTAGTTCGAACGACGGCGACCTTCGAACCTATGGCCGAGACCAATGGGGGTGCCGAAGCCGAGGCGGGCAGACGCGATGTTTCACGTKAAACAACTAGGAAGAACATCGATGCGCATGCCTAAGTGATCGTGAACTATTACTTATAGCCCCGACTGTCGCGTTTATCTGTGCGGCGAAGTACGCCGGGGCCGTGATGGGCGTCGTCGTCTGTCCGTCGCCGCCTGGAACACTCATGAGAGGGCCTAGAGTTCGCGCCCCTGCCTGCCGGCCTCCGATGGGGTGGCGGCCCAGTGGTCTTMCGGGCAACTGGGCACCTCGTTGAATCCCCGTTAGCCCTCATCCAGCCCGCACCTGGTTGGCCGCGGTCCGAGATTCCACACGAAGGCATGACTGTAGCCCTCACTGCTGGAGGCTCATTGATCATTCCACATGCTTCCCCAACGGTCCGGAGTCGCCTTGGCGTCACCGTTTCACGTGAAACATTCTGCAGACACTGCCCCACAGGATGTCTCAGCCCGGGGTGGCACGGCCCCCACGCGCGCAACGTCGCGGCAGCGAGTATCACACTGACATACCTGCCCGCCGAGCGAGGGAGGCATCAATCCCGGACAAAGGACAGCAGGGGCGCGGGTCAGCTCCGCAGACGGTACCTAGGCAGCGCGGCCGCCATGTAGCCCCGATTGTGGTGGATCTACTCGCGAGCCGGCAGGCGATGTTCGCGCACAAGCCCGTTGGCCGCTCGGGAGCCGAAGAGACCGAGGGTGTGAAGCGCGGTTCCCGTGCCACCTAAAACGCCAGGGCAATAGCCCAATCCGCAGCAGAGCGTAAGCCATTCAGTCGCAAACTCAGATCGGGGCCCCACATGCTTCAGTCGCAAGGACTCGTCAACCCACCCTCKGTCCCGGCCCGGGGCCGGATTCCTAAGTGGTTCTCGACGGCGCCAGCGAGTCCTCGTTTCTGGCCCGTTCCAGCGTGGAGCTCAGCCCGATGGTACTCCCGTCAGTTCAGGACAATTCACTCCGAGCAGGCACTGCGCCGCGCTTTACTCAGCTCACGCCGCGTGCATCCCAGCGCGCTTCAAAGCCCCGTGGGGCTCCCCGTAATCGGCACTCCACATGCTTGGCTAGCAAATAGCCGGCCGCGAGAATCTGATGAGGAACCCGACGATGCGATAGCCCGCGCAGCGCGAGGTCCCCAAGTGCCGTCGTCCGACCCACAGGGGAGGATTCGCTCCATCCTGGGTTCCGCACTACTGACTCGGCGAATCGGGGCCGGCCCGAATCCATGTTGGAGATTTCCACGGCATCTCGAGACGTCACGAATCCTCTGTCGGCTTACGCCGTCAGACTCCATCACGGTMACTTGGAATGTGTCGGGGCGCCGTCAGTAATCGGTCCAATAGCCTTCGGCGGGGTTGGTGACGGCCCGCACTGGTGCTACCAGTCGATGTCCACAGACCCTCCGCGGCTGGCTCGGACCGGCGACAAGCGGGAGGAGCGACTGCCCTCTTGTGGGATGACCGGCTCCCACACCAAGTGATCTGCTCTGTCCCATGGTCTGTCTCCACCAGGTTCTCCACAGAGGTTATTCACATGGTTATCCACAGGTGCTGAGAGATTATTCACATCGCATGATGCACACCACAGAGCCGGGTCGAAGTGCGAACACGCGATGACGCCTGCGGCATCACGGGATCGATAATGGTCTTCGCGGAGCCGGACGGCTGGCTCTTGTCACAGCCAAGAAATGCACACCAGAGATGGCCAAAATCCCCGGAAAATTAACCATTCCACTGCGAATTGATAGGTGCGGCGTGTTGCCCTAGGCAGCCCGACCATTGACGGAGATTATGTTTCACGTGAAACTCTTCTCCACGATCCTGGCCAAGCAACGGCGCCGGAMAGCCGCTGCCGCCTCACCTTCATCCACTCTGGCCGAACGAAATTCCTCGCAGACTAATCCACAAAGTTATCCACAGTAATATCCACCGATGTATCCACTGTGGATTGGGAGTGTCTGCTGTCTCCGTGGGACCCCTTAGATCATCTGGGGAGTGCCACGTCGACAATCCATCCAGCTGGTGCCTCACGGCTGATTCGCCAGTAGCGCTATAGCCCCAGGTCACAGCGTCGGTGAAATCAGGATCCGCCGACACCACTCCCCACCGGGTTGCGCCTCCGTGCGACACCGATGGCCAGCCCCCCAGGAGGTGCGCCGCCTTGCATTTGGCCGCGCCATCGAAGAAGAGGCCGTGGAACCAACGTGAACCGCCACGGGCGGAAGAGTTCGCCTCACGAGCTACGGATTCCTTCCCCGGTCCGTCTGTTGACGCCGTCCAATATTGTCGCTCGAAGCTCGCTTGCCGAACAGAAACTCGTTCTCTGCCTCTCTGGTCTGTACCAGTCTTAGAGAGCGGCAGCGCTGCCAAGGGCTACCTTTGACCGCACACGACGGAGACAGAGCGGAGAGCGTCGGCGTGACCGCCAGGCCAGAGCCGATGGCTGGMCAAAGGAAGAATTCGTGCAACGGGCCTACTACCGCCAGCGGCGGGGTGCGATGGGCGTTAGCCTGGCGGGAAGGCGGCCAGGAGGGCGGACTGAGGGAGGCCTCAGCGTGACCGGCAAGCCACTGCCATGGACGGAGGCAGCGGGAGCGATAGCGTGCGCCGCAGACCCCCGCTCGGACGGAGCCGGACGAGCACGGCCGCTGCCGGTCGGACACTTGGTGCGGGCACTGCGGAGGGCTTCCAGATCGGAACAGCCGCTGGACGCGAGGTCGGGGCATTCAAGCCGAATCACGTCCCGCTGTTGGGCCGTCGGAGTTCGCGCGGACCAGTTCATGGATCACAACTGTGGCCAGCCTTCTTAGCGCCGGGAGTCGGCATCGTTTCACGTGAAACATCCGCGCCCTTGCCAGATGGATCGGGTTCGCGCCGTCTTGTCCGCCGGCGAACGCCGCGGTCACGGGGTGAAGCTCTACCGTCCCCGTGGACGTCCCTGCTCCTGCCGTGGGCCATAGACGTGACTTGCGCGGCGCTGGTCCGCATCGGCATCGGCATCGGCATCGGCATCGGCATCGGCGAACAATGCCAGCAACTGCACTAGGCGGCGACCATGCCACTGGAGGGAAAGTCCGAGCCAACGCGATCGAGGGAACGCTTGCTGCCCCTAACGGGGGAGAGCCGTTGGCGCCCTCTMGTACGACACATAGGGGCTGGCTTGCGCACTGAGCAGTACCAAAGACAGAGCTCGGGCAACAGGAAGCCAGGCGACCAGACAAATGACCGGGGGAGCCGGGGAGCGCGATCGTCCAAGCTACCCTACTGCTCGTACGCGAGGCATTCTGACTCAGCAATGACGAGTACGGCCACGTTGCTAGCAGTCTCCGCAAACGCAGCTAGGAGTTMCAGACTTGTGGCCCCACAACCGCATACCCGAACCCACGCCCACGCCCACGCCCACGCCCACGCCCACGCCCACGCCCACGATGATGGCACCCCAGGCTTTGTCGGGGGCTCCGGCACCGCTCGCTAGGGCTGTCGCAGTCCGTCGTCGTCGTGACGGATTAYTATCGTTGCGTCATTGCGACGGATTTTCATCTTGGTCGGGGACAGACGGCCCGAGTGACCGCCGACGCTATTCGCCGCGACGCAGTGAGGACATGGCATCGGCTGCAACAAGTGCCGGGCCTCTTCCCACTAACGGGCACCCCAGAGTGTGTCCCGTCCAAGAGTCTTCCCCCGTCTAGGCGGGGTCCGGCTCGAGAGCAGTGGATCCAACGGGGGCTATTCCGTGCGGGCAGCGGCGTGTGACCCATTCCGTCGGCTGTGCCGTCAATCTGGCGGCCCCATCCTCCTCATGATCGGAGCGACGTTCTCATCCGGGGAGTTCAGTCGTCCAGAGGCACCGAATAGCGTCGCCTGCTCCATGTTTTTCTTGTAGTGCGAGGGGGACTTGCCCGCTCCCGGTCCTCCTTCCGAATCCGGCCTACCTTCCGAAGTACAGGCGCCTATTTGGCATCGGCCTGACTTCCGAGGTGCAGGCGACTCCATGGACCCCGCCGCCCTGCCAGCGCCCACTCGAATCGCCAGGGCCGAGTCCGATTCCCGAGATCCTGTTGCCGAGATCCAGTTGCCGCATGGCAGGCTCTGCTGCCCCCATCCATCCTGTTTGAGAAGCCGTCTACCACGGCTTCCAGGCATTGTAGGCGGGCTAGAGCCTCGGACCGGCTGGCGCTGTTTCACGTGAAACAGGAATCAAGGGATCCGGACGTCACGGTGAACGGGAACCGGAACCGGGAACGGGAAGCCGGCGACGAGGTGTCAGTCTTGGCCCCGGTTCCTTACGTTACTCACGGACCTGGACCCGCGCGGCCGCCACGGTCTCCACGTCACCGAGTCATTTCTGCCCAAAAGGAATCCGGTCGATGTCCCCCGGGCCGCAGGCGTGCCCTCATGTGTTCGCTGCGAACACAACCTCATGGTCCGCATCCGCGCGAGAGGGGCGATCCGGCGTGGACCCAGTCAGCAACGGTACGGCCGGCCCACCTGCTGTCCATCTGTGAGAGCCTCACCGCTTGGAAGCGATCCAGTGCGTGTGCTGTCACGTGGACGGACAACCACTAGTCCGGTACTCCACATCATGACCATAGCCGGCGAACGGGGGAGACCCATGACCGGGGCACCGGCGTGCATCCCGGTTAGCCAAGTGAACACGATGCAGGTCCCGTTGCGCCGATGACCCCTGATGAGGGGTCGTGTCCGGCGATGCGAGTCCACACGGCGGGCAGGCCGGCGTTGGGCTCTGGAGGCCGGCCTTGGGACCTAGCCGAGAGAACTACGACCGCGAGAGCTTGCCTTCCGGTGCTCAGGCATCCGAGCGGGCACTTCTATGCCTTGGGCCGCGTTGCTGTGTGGTTCCGGCGATGCCACGCGGTGAATAGGCTGTGTTTCCAGCCTCCGGTCCAGTGTCATTGCCCCAGAGGGACGAGCTTGCTGCCATGGAGGCCACTGCGTGGTTGGAAGGCCCGCACGGCCGTCGCGAGCCACGCGGGCCACAGGACAGTGCCCCGGGCTTACATACGGATGCTGTGGCGGTACCGKAATGGCGCGGAGGGCGACCCGCGCGGGGGAGAATTCATTCCGGGCTCCGTTAGATCTGCCGCTTAGCCGGAGGACGCCGCCGGGCACGGCCCGCAACACCAATCTACGCTGCACCAATCTACGCGTCGCGGGCAAGTGGGTCACCGCCAGCACCCGGACTTCAGCCGCGTCCAGGGCGGCACGGACGCACCTCACCAATTTCCCCAAGCGCCACGATGGACTACTGCCGGATGCGGCGGCGGCATCAGCCAGGCAGGGCGTACCTAATGCGCCGCTGGCAGTGAGACGATTCGGCCTCCACCCCTGCAGCGGCAAACGAGGGCATAAAGGCAAGGGCATTAAAAGAACGTGGGCCTGTTTCACGTGAAACAGGCCCGCCCCACACGACTTGGTGAATCTAGCCGGAGGCCCCAGGAGTCAAGACGTCCATGATCCGGTTTAGGTCCTCGACGCTGGCGAACTCGATGCTGACGCGACCCTTGCGGGCACCCAGGGAGATCTTGACGTTGGTATCCAGCCGGTCGGACAGCGACGAGGCCAAGTAGTCGAGCCGTTCGTGGCGTGCTCCCGGACGTGGAATGTTGTTCTTGGCCGGTGTCGCGGGGCTCTGGTACAGAGTCACTGCTTCCTCGGTCGCGCGGACCGACATGCCCTCTGAGACAATCTTCTGCGCCAGGCGTTCCATGGCGGCGGCGTCCGGGAGGGCCAGCAGGGCGCGGGCGTGACCTGCCGAAATCACGTTGGCGGCCACCCGCCGCTGAACCAGAGGCGGAAGCTTCAGCAGTCGGAGGGTGTTGGACACCTGAGGGCGGGAACGTCCGATCCTGTCCGCCAGCTGCTCATGGGTGGTTCCGAAGTCTTCGAGGAGTTGCTGGTAGGCCGCGGCCTCTTCGAGCGGATTCAGCTGGCTGCGGTGCAGGTTCTCCAGCAGGGCATCGCGCAGGAGGTCGTCATCGGTCGTATCACGGACAATCGCCGGGATAGTTTCCAGGCCTGCGGCCTGCACTGCCCGCCAGCGCCTTTCACCCATGACGAGCTCATAGGGTTCGCCACCTTCTTCGGTTGAAGTGCGGACCACAATTGGCTGGAGGACGCCGATTTCGCGCACGGAGTGCACCAGCTCCGCCATGTCGTCCTCATCGAAGACGGACCGGGGCTGTTTGCGGTTGGGATGAATGTCCGTGACCGGGATTTCGGCAAACCTGACACCGGGCACGGCCACAAGTTCGACCCCGCCGTCGTCATCGTGCTCGGCAGTGGAATCAAAGGCCAACTGCTCGCCGGCGGCCTCTTTGGCAGCGGTCGTGGAAGCCTTCGGCGCGGCCGTCTTMCGGGCCGGTGCTTTCTTGGTCGCTGCCGCACCGGCCGTGGCGCCAGCCCCCGMAGCAGCATCGGCACCACCGGACGAAACCGAATCAGGAACAGAAGCCGGGACGTCGGMGGAGTCGTCAGACGTTGCGGCCACAGCCGGTGACGCCTTGGTTTTCGGGGCGGGGACGTCCAGGAGAGTTTCCGTCTCCGGCTCGGAAGTCTTCTTCCGGGCTTCGGGAAAGAAGAGGTCCACGGGCCGGGATGGAGCAGCACCGTTTCCGGAGGCGTTAGCCGCGGCGGAACTTGGAATGAGTGCGCCAAGTCCACGGCCGAGGCCGCGTCGCTTATCGCTCATGGATAAATCCCTCCAGTGGAAGAGCCGGGACTCACCTGGCTCTGGCTAGTGCAATTTTTGAAAAGATTCTAACGTTCAGCGATTTCCGCTGCGGCTTCCAAGTAGGACAGGGCGCCGCTGGAAGAAGGATCGTACGTCATGACAGTCTGCTGGTAACTCGGAGCCTCGGAAATACGGACGGACCTCGGCACCACAGCCCCCAGCACCTGCTGGGGGAAGTGCTCACGTACCTCCGCCGCAACCTGCGCCGCAAGGTTGGTGCGKCCGTCGTACATGGTCAGGAGAATCGTGGAGACAACCAGATCAGCATTCAGGTGCTTCTGGATCATCTCGATGTTCTTCAGGAGCTGGCTCAGTCCCTCAAGGGCGTAGTACTCGCACTGGATCGGGATCAGGACTTCACCGGCCGCGCAGAAGGCATTCACCGTAAGGAGCCCCAGGCTCGGCGGGCAGTCAATGAAGATGTAGTCCAGCCGCTCCTCGCCGTTCTTGGCGCGCTCCTTGGAGTACACGTCGATTGCACGGCGCAGCCGCTGCTCGCGGGCCACCAGGCTCACGAGTTCGATTTCCGCGCCGGCAAGGTGGATGGTGGCGGKAGCACAAATGAGGTTGTCGATGTCGGGGCACGGGGCCACAACGTCCTTCAGGGGGACGTCGTTGATCAGGACATCGTAGATGCTGTCGACGTCGGCGTGGTGCTCAATGCCCAGGGCCGTCGAGGCGTTGCCCTGCGGATCGATATCGATCACGAGCACGTTCAGGCCGGCGGCCGCCAGGGCAGCCGCGATGTTGACGGTGGTCGTCGTCTTGCCGACGCCGCCCTTCTGGTTGGACACGGTGAAGATGCGGGTCTTTTCCGGCTTGGGCAGCTGCCGTCCCAGCAGCCGCTCGCGGCGCTTGTTCTCGTGCGCGAGCTCGCGGGCGATGGGGCTGGAGTCATCGATGGAGTCCAGCACGTTGCCGGTGTGAGGAAGGGATGTTTCACGTGAAACACCGGCCATTCCCGTTGCCCTTGCAACCGAACCCGTGTKAGTTCCGGAGTAGTCATGAGCAACTGCGGGAGCCGTAAACGCACGTGCGGACCCCAGGGACATAAACGGCGGGATCCGTTGTGTGGAGGCTTCGCTACTGCTCACTATGACACGCTCACTCTCATTCGGCTTTTACTGCCGGTTACTAGCCTAACCTCTTCCCCTCAGACTCCCCGGGCACCGGGGCCGATGCTAGGCAATCTTTTGAGGCTTGTTTACTACGATTCGGACCACAGTGGTGGGTTCTTCGAGCAGGCCTTCGCCCACCACCACCACAGACGTCTCAATGCCACCCAGCTTGCGGATAACCTTGGCTGCCTTTTCAATTTCCTCGCCGGCGCTGCGGCCCTTGATAGCCACGACTTCGCCCTTGCCGGCCAGGAGCGGAATGGTCAGTCCCGCGAGATTGGAGAGCGCGGATACCGCGCGGGCCGTAACGACGTCGGCGTTCACGAGCCCGACGGCGAGCTCGGCGCGCGTGCGCATGATCGTGACGTTCTCGAGTCCGAGATCATCCACGACTTCCTGGAGCCAGATGACCCGGCGTTCCAGCGGTTCGATCAGGGTCAGTTCCAGGTCCGGCCGGGCAATGGCCAGGCACAGGCCGGGCAGGCCGGCGCCGCTGCCGACGTCGGCAACATGGCTTCCGCGGGCAATCTGGCTTTCGATGACGGCACAGTTGAGGACGTGCCGGCTCCACAGCCGCGGCACTTCCCGGGGGCCAATGAGGCCCCGTTCGGTGCCGGAGGTCGCCAGGTGTTCGACGTAGCGCTTAGCCAGGTCCAGGMGGTCGCCGAAGATCGACTGTGCTGCCTTGAGTTCGGGTGCGGTAATTTCAACCATCAAGCTAGTCAACGGTTCAGTCTGCGGAAACAACGATGTGCCGGTCGGCGCCTTCGCCTTCGGACTCGCTGACGAGCCCCAAATCGGCGACGGCGTCGTGCACGATCTTGCGCTCGTAGGCGCTCATCGGAGCCAGGGCAACAGCCTCGCCGGATTCCTTGACCGTGGCGACGGCGTCTTCAGCGATCTTCTGCAGGTCGCCGGCACGCTCGGCACGGTAACCGTTGATGTCCAGCACCAGGCGGGACCGGTTCTCCGTGGCTGACAGGACGGCCAGCCGGGTCAGTTCCTGGAGCGCCTCAAGGACTTCGCCGTCACGGCCCACAAGGCTTTCCAGCGCGGCGGATTCTTCCTCTGCAACGATCGAAATGTAGGTGCGCCCGTTGCGGACCTCGATGTCGATGTCGCCGTCGATGTCCGCGATGTCCAGCAGTTCTTCGAGGTAATCCGCGGCAACGTCGCCCTCTTCTTCGAGGCGGCTTGCGGAAACACTCTTGACGGGGCTGCTTCCTGTACCCTCTGCCGCGTCGTTGGATGCCTCCTGGGCATCGTCCCGCTCGTCGTCAAACTCGGCGGAAATAGCGTTTTCGGTGCTCTCGGCGGACATTACTTCCTCTTCCTGTTTTTACGTTGCGGCTGGACGCGCTGGGACTTGGCCTCCAAGGCCGCGGCGGCTGAGGCCTCGGCTGCCTCGGAGTCGACCTTCTTGCCACCCAGGAGGGGTATGGCGGGCAGGCCCTTGGCCGCCCGGCGCTCGGCCAGAGCCTTGGCGGCCGGAGATCCGGGCGTAGGCATCCGGCGGATCACGAAGAACTGCTGTCCCATGGTCCAGAGGTTGGTGGTGGTCCAGTAGATCAGGACACCGATGGGGAAGTTGATGCCGCCCACGCCGAAGACGACCGGCAGGATGTAGAGCATCATCTTCTGCTGGCGCATGAACGGGCTGGCCAGGGCCTCTTCGGACATGTTCTTGGCCATGATCTGCTTCTGCGTGATGAATTGCGAGGCTGTCATGGCCAGGATCATCACGATGGAGAGGATCCACACGGCCGTCTGGTTGCCGCCGCCGCCATGGAGCAGGGATGCGGACAGCGGGGCGCCGAAAATGGTGGACTCATCGAACTGCTTGACCTGCTCGGCGCTCATGGCGCCGATGCCCTGGCCGCTGACTTTGGCACTGCTGATGCCCGAGAGCACCTGGAAGAGCGCGAAGAAGAACGGCATCTGGATCAGMATGGGCAGGCAGGCCGAGAACGGGTTGGTGCCGTGCTTCTTGTACAGCGCCATCTGCTCCTGCGCCATGGCCTGGCGGGAGAGCTGGTCGGTCTTGCCCTTGTACTTGTCCTGCATCTTCTTCAGATCCGGCTGCAGCAGCTGCATGCCGCGCTGGGCCTTGATCTGCTTGACGAAGACGGGAATCAGGGCCGCACGAATGACCAGCACGAGCCCGATGATGGACAGGGTCCACGTCCAGCCGTTGGCCGGCGACATGCCGATGGCGCTGAGGCCGTCATGGAAGCCCACCATAATGGCTGAGACCAGCCATTTAAATGGGGCCAGGATTGTTCCAAAGATGTCCATACGATTCCCTATTCGTCAGGCCGCAGGGCGGCCTTCTCCATCAGGCTGAGCAGCCAAGTACTTGTCCGGATTGTTCAGCACAACAATTGTGGGGGTGTGGTCGGCTGGCCACTCCCGGTGCCCGGCGGGGACATGGTCCACACCGCCGGCATTCCATGGATGGCAGCGCAACAGGCGCCGGGCAGCCAGCCAGCTTCCCTTCACGGCACCGTGTACCGTGATTGCCTCAAGGGCATAGGCCGAACAGCTGGGGAAGAAGCGGCACACCTGGCCGTACAGCGGCGAGACCACCTTGCGGTAGGCCATCAGCAGCAGGATGAGAATGTTGCGGGGCAGGTTCCAGACCACCTTGCCCAACCAGCGCAGTGCGGATCCGAGAGTCACAACGCTCAGACGGGGGACGACGGCGGCAGTTGAGTTACGCACGCGGGGGTCCCTTCCTGTGTTGTCTCGTAAGAACCTGATGAAGCAGCCTTTGGAAGGCGGTTGCCCAGCCGCTTCATGGTTGTTTCCAAAGCGGCGTCATAGTCTGCGAGCAGCTGGTCCCAGCTGGCCCCCGCCGCAGCGGGCAGCGCCCGGACCACGATGGCGAACCCGCTGCCGTATTTCTGCAACKACAAGGCGCCGGCTTCTCTCAGTCTCCTCTTAACGAGGTTCCTGACAACAGCGTTCCCGACACTCTTGGAAACGATGAATCCGATCCGGCTTGGTTCATCGGCAKCGAGAGCTKCCGTATATAACACTACGTTCCGGCGTCCATTGCGGACACCGGAACGTACAGTTGTTGAAAAATCGGTTGATGTCCGCAGACGGTTCCTGGTGGCTAGCACCGTTAAACTCGCACAGGGATGTGGACCGACGAGTCAGTTATTTAGGCCGACAGTTCGGTGCGGCCCTTGCCACGACGGGCTGCCAGGATGGCACGGCCGGCACGGGTACGCATACGAAGGCGGAAGCCGTGCTTCTTGGCTCGACGGCGGTTATTCGGCTGAAAAGTCCGCTTGCTCACGTTAGTTACTCCAGTGGATCAAAGGTGCGCCCACCCGATCAAGGGGAAGAACTGGCCGACGCTAAGTTTTGTATGTGCCGCTTCCCTCGTGACTCGCACGGCGCAGGGCGTCGGGAAAKAATCAAATGAGGCGAAAAGCGTACACATGGGACTTCACAACGTTAGGGCTTGCCAGCCTCCGGAGTCAAACCGAGGGTCCGCTCGCAGCCTTTCCCCAGCTGTGGCTAACTGCCGTCGCAGCCTGTGGATGAAGTGCGTCACGCGCCCCGTTTGAGAACCACAACGGTGTAATTATCCACAGGAGAGAACCCAGCTATCTTCTAGCGTTTTCATCCCCTACAGTGTCTCAGTAACCCCTTATCCACGGACTGTGCATAACCCTGTGGATTGAGCCGGGCCGGCGCACAGCTCCGGACCGCGTGGATGCACGTAATGCAGGCCAGCAAGTTTGAGGAACTGATTGATGACAGTAGACGAAGCCAACCAAGCCAACACTGTCGGAAGTTCCTGGCGGCGGGTTGTGAGCCTTCTGGAGAACGACCACCGTGTCTCTCCCCGGCAGCGCGGCTTCGTCATCCTCGCCCAGGCGCAGGGCCTGATCGGTTCCACCCTTCTGGTGGCTGTCCCCAACGAGCTCACCCGCGAAGTCCTGCAGACCCAGGTCAAGGAAGCCCTGGACGACGCCCTCCGGAGCGTTTTCTCCGACGAAATCCGCTGCGCGATCGACGTCGACACGGATCTGGTGCCGCTGCACACGGAACCCGAACCCGCCGTCGAGCTTTCCCTCGCCGCCGATCCGACTGTGGAGTTGAAGCCGCAGCCGATGCTGCCGAGCACCTCCCACGAATTCGGCCGGCTCAACCCGAAGTACGTCTTTGACACCTTCGTCATCGGATCCTCCAACCGGTTCGCCCATGCGGCTGCCGTGGCTGTGGCGGAGGCGCCGGCRAAGGCCTACAACCCGCTGTTCATCTACGGCGACTCGGGACTGGGCAAAACCCACCTCCTCCACGCGATCGGCCACTACGCACGCCGGCTCTACAGCGGAATCCGGGTCCGGTACGTCAACTCCGAGGAATTCACCAACGACTTCATCAACTCCATCCGTGACGATGAAGGCACCAGCTTCAAGACCACGTACCGCAACGTGGATGTGCTGCTGATTGACGACATCCAGTTCCTCGCCGGCAAGGACAGGACGCTGGAGGAGTTCTTCCACACGTTCAACGCCCTGCACAACAACAACAAGCAGGTGGTCATCACCTCTGACCAGCCGCCAAAGCTGCTCGCCGGATTCGAAGACCGCATGAAGTCACGCTTCGAGTGGGGCCTGCTGACTGATATCCAGCCCCCGGAACTCGAAACCCGCATCGCGATCCTTCGGAAGAAGGCCCTCAGCGAAGGCCTCTCCGCCCCGKATGACGCCCTCGAATACATCGCGTCGAAGATTTCCAGCAACATCCGCKAACTTGAAGGCGCCCTCATCCGCGTCACGGCCTTCGCCAGCCTGAACCGGCAGCCGGTGGATGTGGCCCTGGCCGAGATGGTGCTCAAGGACCTCATCACCGACGACGGTGCGCAGGAAATCACTTCGGCCCAGATCCTCACCCAGACGGCCGACTACTTCAAGCTCAGCATGGAAGAGCTCTGCAGCAAGTCGCGCACCCGCACGCTGGTGACCGCACGGCAGATCGCAATGTACCTGTGCCGGGAGCTCACGGACATGTCCCTGCCCAAGATCGGCCAGGAGCTCGGCGGCCGCGACCACACCACCGTGATCCATGCCGACCGGAAGATCCGCGAACTGATGGCCGAGCGCCGGGTCATCTACAACCAGGTGACCKAGCTGACCAACCGGATCAAGCAGCAGCAGCGMAATTCCTGAGCCGTCGGCCGGCACACTCTTACCTTATTAACAGGGCCCTGTGGACAAGCCTGTGGATACTTAAGGGGACAACCGCGGTTAATGGGCTTAAAACCCTTAAGGCGCCTGTGGATCGGCGATCGGGCCGAAAATCTTGTCCCCATCCACAGCCTGTTTAAAACCTGCTCCACCCACAGCCCATGAACAGGGCTTAACCGCGGATTCGCACGGCAGGATCGAGTTATCCACAGTTTCCACAGCAGTTATTAACACTACTAATCCCAAGAAAATGAAATTCCCTCAAACAACAATCTCGTTCCCGCCTCCCCGCAGCGCCCAGGCCCGTTCCGGACCGGCGCCGGAGACCGGCCCCGTGAACCACACTCGTGTAAGCCGGGGATGGGAGAATCGCTCACCTTGGGGCTAAGCTGTCTGCAGTGCGTCCGTCCCGGACATCTTTTGTGGTTCCCACCGGGCCATGGAGCCGGGGAGGACGGACGCTTCCCTTGTTGACGGAGTTCGGCAGTCCTGCCGGAGTCCGCGGCAGCTTGAGATGTTTTAGCGATTTTCAGCACTGACAGCAGCAATGAAAGGCGGCACCCTTCCGTGAAGTTCAGAGTCGAACGGGACGTCCTGGCAGAAGCCGTGACATGGACCGCCCGGTCGTTGTCTCCGCGGCCGCCCGTTCCCGTACTTTCAGGCCTGCTCCTGAAGGCTGAAGCCGGTACMGTCAGCCTCTCGAGCTTCGATTACGAGACCTCCGCCAGGCTCGAAATCCCTGCTGACATCAGCACCGAAGGCACCATCCTGGTGTCCGGACGCCTGCTCGCGGACATCTGCCGCAGCCTGCCCTCCGCCCCCGTCGAAGTCGAAACCGACGGCAACAAGGTGACACTGACGTGCCGCCGAAGCAGCTTCCACTTGGCCACGATGCCCGAGGCCGAATACCCGCCCTTGCCGKCCCTGCCCACCATCAGCGGCACCGTTCCAGGCGATTCGTTTGCCCAGGCGGTATCCCAKGTGATCATCGCGGCCAGCAAGGATGACACCTTGCCGATCCTGACCGGCGTACGGATGGAGATCGAGGACGATCTCATCACCCTCCTGGCCACCGACCGCTACCGCCTGGCCATGCGGGAAGTTCCGTGGAAGCCTGTGACTCCCGGTATCTCCACGAGCGCGCTGGTCAAGGCCAAGACACTGAACGAAGTGGCAAAAACGCTGGGCAGCAGCGGCGACATCAACATCGCCCTTGCCGATGATGACAGCCGGCTGATCGGTTTCGAGAGYGGCGGCAGGACCACCACCTCGCTCMTGGTCGATGGTGACTACCCCAAGATCCGTTCGCTCTTCCCGGAGTCCACGCCCATCCACGCCACCGTGCAGACCCAGGAACTGGTCGAGGCCGTGCGCCGCGTCTCGCTGGTCGCCGAACGGAACACCCCTGTCCGCCTCGCCTTCACCCAGGGCCAGTTGCATCTGGATGCCGGCACCGGCGAAGACGCGCAGGCCTCGGAGGAACTCGAAGCCCAGCTGACCGGTGAGGACATCACCGTCGCCTTCAACCCGCACTACCTGATCGAAGGCCTGAGCGTCATCGAAACCAAATTCGTGCGCTTCTCCTTCACCACCKCGCCCAAACCGGCCATGATCACGGCCCAGCAGGACGCCGAGGGCGAAGACCAGGGCGATTACCGCTACCTCGTCATGCCCGTCAGACTCCCCAACTAACTAACAGATCTGGCCGTTTTGACCCCTCAAATCGGCCACAACTGCCAGTCAGCTCGGTGACGTCACCAACGAAGCACCCCAGCGCAGAAAAGAGTTCATCCCGTGCACATCGGACTAATCGGCCTTGGAAAAATGGRCTTCAACATGCGCGAACGCCTCCGCAACGGCGGGATCGAGGTCACCGGTCTTGACCGGAACCCGGACATTACCGACGTCGCCACCGTGGACGAGCTCATCGCCGCCGTCCCGGCTCCGCGCCTCATCTGGGTCATGGTCCCCTCGGGCGACATCACCGACGCCGTGATCACCGAGCTGGGCAACAAGCTCGACGCCGGCGATCTCGTCATTGACGGCGGCAACTCGCGGTTCACTGAAGACCAGAAACACGGTGCCGCGCTGGCCGAAAAGGGCATCAGCTTTGCGGATTGTGGCGTCTCGGGCGGAGTATGGGGCCTCCAGAACGGCTACGGCCTCATGGCGGGCGGCGATGCTGCGGACATCGAGCGCGCCCTCCCCGTCTTCGATGCCCTCCRTCCTGCCGGCGAACGCGCCGACAGCTTCGTCCACGTGGGCGGCATCGGCGCCGGCCACTACGCCAAGATGGTCCACAACGGGATCGAATACGGCCTCATGCAGGCCTACGCGGAAGGGTACGAACTCCTGGCCGCGAAGGACATCGTCGCCGATCTTCCCGGGACCTTCCGGGCCTGGCAGAAGGGCACTGTTGTCCGCTCCTGGCTCCTGGACCTCATGGTCAAGGCCCTCGACGAGGACCCCGGACTGGAATCGATCTCCGACTACGTCGAGGATTCGGGCGAAGGCCGCTGGACCGTCGAGGAAGCGATCGCCAACGCCGTGCCCGCACCGGCCATCACGGCTGCGCTGTTCGCCAGGTTCTCCTCCCGCGAGGACAACTCGCCGGCCATGAAGATGGTGTCCGCACTGCGCCACCAGTTCGGCGGCCACGCGACCCGGCCGGCCAAGTAATCCTGCCCGTGAGGTCCTGAATCCCGCGTGTACCTAGAAAAGCTCTCGCTCACAGATTTTCGCAGCTACGCCCAGGTTGATCTCAGCCTGGAGCCCGGAGTCACCGTCCTGGTGGGGTCCAACGGCATCGGCAAGACCAACCTGATGGAAGCCATCGGGTATCTGGCCACGCTCAACTCGCACCGGGTCAGCACGGATGCGCCGCTGCTGCGGTTCGGCACCGAGCGGGCGATGATCAGGGCCAAGCTGGTCCGCGGCGAGCAGGCCACCGTCCTGGAACTGGAAATCAACGCGTCCCGGGCCAACCGCGGACGGATCAACCGGAGCAATCCGGTCCGCGCCCGGGATCTTCTCGGCATCTGCCAGACGGTGCTCTTCGCGCCGGAAGACCTGGCGCTGGTMAAGGGCGATCCGTCCAACCGCCGCCGGTTTCTGGACGAACTCCTGGTCAGCCTCATGCCGCGGCACGCCGCCACCAGAAGTGACTACGACCGGGTCCTGAAGCAGCGCAACGCCCTGCTCAAATCGGCACGGGTAGGAAAATTCACGGCCKGGCATGAGGCGACGCTGGATGTCTGGGACCAGCACATGGCGCGGGCCGGGGCCGAACTCCTGCATGCCCGCCTTGAGCTTGTCGACCGCCTGCAGCCGCACCTGAAAAACGCTTACGCGCAGCTCACCGACGGCTCAAAGGAAGCGTCCGCGGTCTACCGGTCCACGCTGCAGGACATCCTGGACGACGACGGCGCCGCATCGCGGCCCGCGGGAGACTCCGGAAACGGCGCCGAGGCCGCCGCGCCCGCGGAGGACCTGCGCCAGCTCGACGTCGGGCAGCTCACCGACCGCTACATCCAGGCCTTTGCCGCGTCCCGCCGCAGGGAACTGGAACGGGGTATCTCATTGGTGGGACCGCACCGCGACGAGCTGGAGCTCGTGCTGGGATCGGCCCCGGCCAAGGGCTACGCCTCGCACGGGGAAACCTGGTCCATGTGCCTGTCGCTGCGCCTGGCCTCGTACTACGTCATGCTCGACGACGCCCGCACCGGCGGATCGCCTCCGATCCTGATCCTGGACGACGTTTTTGCCGAGCTTGACGTCCAGCGGCGGCGTAAACTGGCCGCAATAGTATCCGGCGCCGAGCAAGTGCTGGTCACTGCCGCCGTCGAGGACGATATCCCGGCGGAACTGACCGGACGGCGGGTGAAGGTCATCCCGKGAGGAATCGATGAGCAGGGCAATCGATGAATAAGGATACCGACGGCGGCCTGCAGCCGGGCCGCGACCCCGACGACATCGATGCGGCCCAGGCCGCCCTGAACAGGATGCGCGACGCCGCTGCGGCCCGCGGCGAGATCCGGCGCGCGGTCCCGCGCTCCGGCACCGGAACCCAAAAACCTRCCCGCGGCGCGCGCGGAACCCGCGGGTTCACCCAATTCCACGGCACCGGCCGGGATCCGCTGGGCCTGGGCAAGGTCGTGGGACGCCTTGTGGCCGAACGCGGCTGGACCTCGCCGGTGGCCGTCGGATCCGTCATGGCACAGTGGGCCRTCCTGGTGGGACCGGAAATCTCCGCCCACTGCACCCCCGAGAGTTTCACGGACACCACCTTGCATGTGCGGACCGATTCAACGGCGTGGGCAACCCAGCTGCGGCTGCTGAGCAGCAGCCTGCTGGAAAAATTCCGCACCGAGCTCGGTGACGGCGTCGTGACCAGCATCCAAGTGCTTGGACCGGCCGCACCAAGCTGGCGCAAGGGCCTGCGGACGGTCAACGGCCGAGGACCCCGTGACACGTACGGATAGCCCCGGGGACACGCCGCACACCGGATCTGAAGCACTTCTTGCAAAAACCCTTGAAAAATCCCCGAACGGCGTGTAGGGCGCTCGAACGCCCCGGAGTCGTATAGGCACCCTAGGGCTGGACCCCGAATGCCTTGCAGGGGGAGCCAGTGGCCTCTCAGCGGCACCTTCCCGCCCGTTTGGCGCCCTGGAATGCGGGTTTGCGCCCTATAACACGATAGAATCGTTGAAGATAACTGGGCGCCGGTGAAACGTTGACTGAGTCCGTTTCCGACGCAGTTTCAGCGGGCGGCGGACGGATTCCCAAGTCGGCGTGACCCCGGAGCCGTCAGTGACGTGCCTGTTGGCAGGAGCCCTTTCCACGGTAGAGGCAAGGGCCGGCCTTCAACGAACATAGAGGAGTCGAAAGCGCCTGTGGCTAACGACAATGCAGACATCCGGTCAGCGGAAGATGTAGTGGTAGACGTAGTGCAAGAGGCGGCGGTAGCGGGGTCGTCCGGGACCGCGACTTCGCACGAATACGGCGCCAGCGACATCACGGTCCTTGAAGGCCTGGAGGCGGTCCGGAAGCGTCCGGGCATGTACATCGGTTCCACCGGTCCCCGCGGCCTGCACCACCTGGTCTACGAAGTCGTCGACAACTCAGTTGATGAGGCATTGGCCGGCTACTGCACCCACATTGAAATCGTGCTGCAGGCCGACGGCGGCGTCAAAGTGGTGGACAACGGCCGCGGCATCCCGGTGGACATGCACCCGACGGAGCACAAGCCCACGGTGGAAGTCGTCATGACCATCCTGCACGCCGGCGGCAAGTTCGGCGGCGGCGGCTACGCGGTCTCCGGCGGCCTGCACGGCGTCGGCATCTCGGTGGTCAACGCGCTCTCCAGCAGGGTCAACACCGAAGTCCGGCGCCAGGGCCACGTCTGGCGGATGTCCTTCGCCGACGGCGGCAAGCCGCAGGGCGGCCTGGTCCAGGGCGAGGAAACCGCCGAGACCGGAACCACCCAGACGTTCTACCCGGACGCCGGCATCTTCGAGACCACGGAATTMGACTTCGAGACGCTCCGCGCACGCTTCCAGCAGATGGCGTTCCTGAACAAGGGGCTGYGGATCACCCTGACCGACGAACGCCGCACCCCGGAGGAGCCGTCCGAGGACGCGGACCTCGATCTGGACGCCGTTGCCGTCGAGGGTGAAGTCCCCGCGGAATTCCACACCGTCGTCTACCAGTACGACGACGGCCTGCTGGACTACGTCAAGCACCTGAACTCCGGCAAGAAGGTCGATGTCGTTCATGAAGACGTCATCGCCTTCGAGACCGAGGACACGGAACGGCACATCGCCCTGGAAATGGCGATGCAGTGGACCAACGCGTACTCCGAGAGCGTCCACACCTATGCCAACACCATCAACACGCATGAGGGCGGCACCCACGAAGAAGGCTTCCGTGCCGCGATGACGTCGCTCATCAACCGCTACGCGCGCGAGAAGAACATCATCAAGGAAAAGGATGACAACCTCACCGGTGACGACATCCGCGAAGGCCTGACGGCAGTTATTTCCGTGAAGCTCTCCGAGCCGCAGTTCGAAGGCCAGACCAAGACCAAGCTCGGCAACTCCGAGGTCAAGGGTTTTGTCCAGCGGGTTGTCACCGACGGGCTGGGCGACTGGCTCGAGCGCAACCCCGGCCCCGCCCGGGACGTGATCCGCAAGGCGATTTCGGCCGCCCAGGCGCGCATGGCGGCCCGGAAGGCCCGCGACAACGCCMGCCGGAAGAGCCCGCTGGAATCCTTCGGCATGCCCGGCAAGCTCTCCGACTGCTCCTCCAAGAACCCGGAGAAGTGCGAGGTTTACATCGTGGAGGGTGACTCGGCCGGCGGTTCGGCCAAACGCGGCCGCAACCCGGAGACGCAGGCCATCCTGCCGCTCCGCGGCAAGATCCTGAACGTGGAACGGGCCCGCCTGGACAAGGCACTCGGCAATGCCGAGGTCCAGTCCATGATCACGGCCTTCGGCACCGGCATTGGCGAGGACTTCGACCTCGCCAAGCTGCGCTACCACAAGATCGTGCTCATGGCCGATGCCGACGTCGATGGCCAGCACATCACGACGCTGCTGATGACACTGCTGTTCCGCTACATGCGCCCGCTGATCGAAAACGGCTTCGTCTATCTCGCCCAGCCGCCGCTGTACCGGATCAAGTGGTCCAATGCCCCGCACGATTACGTCTACAGCGACCGTGAACGGGATGCGAAACTGCTTTCCGGCCAGGCCGCCGGCCGCCGGATCCCCAAGGACAACGGCATCCAGCGCTACAAGGGCCTCGGCGAAATGGACTACACGGAGCTGTGGGACACCACCATGGACCCGGACCACCGGACCCTCTTGCAGGTKACGATGGACGACGCCCTGGCAGCGGACCAGATCTTCTCAGTCCTGATGGGCGAGGACGTGGAATCGCGCCGGAACTTCATTCAGCAGAACGCCAAGGACGTTCGGTTCCTGGATATTTAGCGGCAAAAACCCCCTAATATTCCAGAGCTGATATATACCTGAAACGGAAAATATAGACTATGAGTGACGAAACACCCGAGGTGCCGGTCGGTTCGACCGGCTCCGAGCCCGTCCTTGAAGGCGCCATCCTCGACGGCGATGTCCTGACCGACCGCGTCGAGCAGGTGGACCTGCAGACTGAAATGCAGCGTTCCTACCTCGACTACGCCATGGCCGTGATCGTGGGCCGCGCCCTGCCGGATGTCCGGGACGGCCTCAAGCCGGTCCACCGCCGCGTGCTGTACGCGATGTTTGACGGCGGCTATCGGCCGGACCGCTCGTTCAACAAATGCGCCCGTGTGGTGSGCGAGGTCATGGGCCAGTACCACCCGCACGGCGACACGGCGATCTACGATGCCCTGGTCCGTCTGATCCAGGACTGGACCATGCGCTACCCGCTGGCGCTCGGTCAGGGAAACTTCGGTTCGCCCGGCAACGACGGGGCCGCGGCCCCGCGGTACACCGAAACGAAGATGGCGCCGCTCGCCATGGAGATGGTCCGGGACATCGACGAGGAAACTGTCGACTTCCAGGACAACTACGACGGCAAGAACCAGGAACCGACCATTCTGCCGGCCCGGTTCCCGAACCTGCTGGTCAACGGCTCCTCGGGCATCGCCGTCGGCATGGCCACCAATATCCCGCCGCACAACCTCCGCGAAGTCGCCGACGGCGTCCAGTGGTACCTCCAGAACCCGACGGCCAGCCGCGAAGAGCTGCTCGAAGAGCTCATCCTGCGCATCAAGGGACCGGATTTCCCGACCGGTGCCACCATCCTCGGGCACAAGGGCATCGAGGACGCCTACCGCACCGGCCGCGGCTCCATCACCATGCGCGCCGTGGTCAACGTCGAGGAGCTCCAGGGCCGCACGTGCCTGGTGGTCACCGAACTGCCGTACCAGGCCAACCCGGACAACCTGGCCATCAAGATCGCCGAGCTGGTCAGGGACGGCAAAATCTCCGGCATCGCCGACCTCCGCGATGAGACCTCCGGCCGCACCGGGCAGCGCCTGGTGATCGTGCTCAAGCGCGACGCCGTGGCCAAGGTGGTGCTCAACAACCTCTACAAGCACACCCAGCTCCAGGACAACTTCGCCGCCAACATGCTCGCGATCGTTGATGGCGTGCCGCGCACGCTCAGCCTCGATGCGTYCATCCGCCACTGGGTCACCCACCAGATGGACGTCATTGCCCGCCGCACGCGCTACCGCCTGCGCAAGGCCGAGGAAGAGGCGCACATCCTGCGCGCCCTGCTCAAGGCGCTGGACATGCTGGACGAGGTCATCGCCCTCATCCGCGCCTCCAACACCACCGAGGCCGCCCGCGACGGGCTCATGGAACTGCTGGACATCGACGAACTGCAGGCCCGGGCCATCCTGGACATGCAGCTGCGYCGGCTTGCGGCACTGGAACGCCAGAAGATCCAGGACCGCCATGCCGAACTCGAGGCCCTCATTGCCGAGTACAACTCGATCCTGGCCTCGGAAGAGCGCCAGCGCGAGATCATCAGCACCGAACTGGGCGAAATCGTAGCCAAGCACGGCGATGACCGCCGCACCAAGGTGCTCATGGGCTTCGATGGCGACATGTCCATGGAGGACCTGATTCCCGAAGAGGAAATGGTGGTCACCATTACCCGCGGCGGGTACGTCAAGCGCACCCGCAGCGACAACTACCGCTCCMAGCAGCGCGGCGGCAAGGGCATCAAGGGTGCCCAGCTGCGCGGGGACGACGTCGTGGAACACTTCTTTGTCACCACCACGCACCACTGGCTGCTCTTCTTCACCAACTTGGGACGTGTCTACCGGGCCAAGGCCTACGAGCTCGCCGAGGCCGGACGCGATGCCAAGGGCCAGCACGTGGCCAACCTGCTGGCCTTCCAGCCGGATGAGCACATCGCCCAGGTCCTGGACCTGAAGGACTACCAGCACGCTCCGTACTTGGTGCTGGCCACCAAGCGCGGCCTGGTCAAGAAGACGCGGCTGGAGGACTACGACACCAACCGGTCCGCCGGCGTGATCGCCATCAACCTGCGAGACGGCGACGAGCTCGTCTCGGCCCAGCTGGTCTCCGAAACCGACGACCTCATGCTGGTCTCCCGCAAGGGCCAGTCCATCCGCTTCACCGCGACGGACGAGGCGCTGCGCCCGATGGGCCGCGCCACTTCCGGCGTTACCGGCATGAAGTTCCGTGAGKACGACGAACTGCTCGCAGCCGACGTCGTGAAGGACGGCTCGTTCGTGTTCATCGTGACTGAAGGCGGMTTCGCCAAGCGGACCGCGGTAGAGGAATACCGGCTCCAGGGCCGCGGCGGCCTCGGCATCAAGGTCGGCAAATACCAGGAGGAGCGCGGGCACCTTGTCGGCGCACTCATCGTCCAGGAAGAGGACGAGGTCCTGGTGGTCATGGAGGGCGGCAAAGTGGTCCGCTCCTCGGTCAGCGGTGTTCCGGCCAAGGGCCGGGACACGATGGGCGTGATCTTCGCCAAGCCGGACAAGAACGACCGCATCATCGCCGTTGCGCGCAACAGCGAACGCGGGCTGGAAGGCGACGAGCCCACCGACGGTGAAGATACCGGCGAATCTACCGGTGAAGAGGCCGGCGGGGACGCTCAAACTCGGGCTTCCTCGCCGGATGACGTAACGTTGGCTGAAGATKGCGGATTGCACGAGAGGTCCGCAGCGGCAGAATCAGTACCGGCCCCGGAGTCAGATGAGTCATCAGGCAATGCCGAGCTGGACGAAGACAACACCGGAGGTAACGAGTGAGTAATTCCGACTCATATCCCAAACCGAGCAGCGGCGTGCCGGGCGKAGTGCGGCAACCCACTGCCGCACCGCGGGTGGGCGCTCCCTCGCGTCCGCAGCAGCGCCCCGGCGTGTCCGGCGCGGCCACGGCTGCAGGCCAGCGCCCCGACGTGCC
>NZ_JBFTHK010000050.1:0-27920 GCF_056394205.1 Arthrobacter sp. 10T413_2
AGCGCCGGCCCTCGAGGAAGGCTCCCGCAATGAACTTCGCTGTGCTTGCAGTAGGAATGGACGTCGATCCGCAAACCCTTGACCCTGGATCGACGGCATGGATGCTCACGGCATCCGCCCTCGTCCTCCTGATGACCMCCGGGCTCGCATTCTTCTATGGCGGGCTCGTCAGAATGAAATCCGTCCTCAACATCATGATGATGAGCTTCGGCGCCATGGGCGTGGTCGCCGTCGTCTGGGCCCTGTGGGGCTACGGCCTGGCGTTCGGGCCGGATACCTTGGGCGGCTWCGTCGGAGACCCCTTCACGAACTTCGGCCTCAGCGGGCTGACTACCAGTATCGGCACGAAGGCGGCGGGCCTGCCGGACATGGTGTTCATCGGATTCCAGGCCACGTTCGCGATCATCACCGTCGCCTTGATCAGCKGGGCGGTAGCCGAGCGCGTCCGGTTCGGACCCTGGCTCCTCTTTGCCGGGCTCTGGGTCACGCTCGTGTACGCGCCGATCGCGCACTGGGTTTGGGGCGGCGGCATCTTCGGGCCCAYCGGCATTATCGGCAGCAAGATCTCGGCCCTCGATTTTGCCGGCGGTACCGTGGTCCACATGAACGCCGGCATGGCTGGCCTCCTGCTGGCGGTGGTGCTCGGCAAGCGGCTCGGCTTCATGAAGGACCCCAACATTCGCCCGCACAACCTGCCGTTCGTCATGCTCGGCGCGGGCCTGCTCTGGTTCGGCTGGTTCGGCTTCAACGCCGGCTCGGAACTTGCCGCCGACGCCACGGCCGCCCTGGCCTGGACCAACACGCTGCTTGCCACCAGCGCCGCCCTGCTCGGCTGGCTGTTCGTGGAGCGGCTGCGCGACGGGCATGCTACGTCGCTGGGCGCCGCCTCGGGCGCTGTCGCCGGACTCGTCGCCGTCACCCCGGCCTGCGGGTTCATCGACCCCGTCGGGGCAATCCTGATTGGCACGATCGCAGGGGCCGTCTGCGCGCTCGCCGTCGGCCTGAAGTTCAAKATCGGGCTGGACGACTCCCTGGACGTCGTGGCCGTGCACTTCGTCGGCGGCCTGTGGGGKACCCTGTCCCTGGGATTCTTCGCCCTCCCGTCCRCCAAGACCGGCGGCGGACTGTTCTACGGCGGCGGGCTGGCGCAGTTCTGGCCGCAGATCCTCACCGCGCTGATTGTCACGGCCTGGAGCGCAGTGATGACCTTGCTGATCGGCTTCGCGATCCACAAGACCATCGGCATGCGCGTCTCTGAGGCCGACGAGCTCTCCGGCATCGACGTGACGGAACACGCCGAAACGGCCTACGAACTCCTCATGGTTGGCGGCAGCTTCCACCCCGGAGACCCGCACAACCGGGCTGACGCTGCAGCGGTCCAGTMCCAGCCGGAAGCCCAAGCCGAAGCCCAGGCCGAAAGTGAGGCCGTCCGCGGCAAGGTGTCCACGTGAAGCTCGTGACCGCCATTGTGCGGTCGGAGCGGGTCAACGCCATCAGTACGKCCCTGGAGCGGTTCGGAGTCAACGGCCTGACGGTGAGCCAGGCCAGCGGCTATGGCCGGCAGCGTGGCCACACCGAGGTGTATCGGGGTGCCGAATACAACTCCGACCTCCTGCCCAAAGTGCGGCTGGAAGTGCTGGCCAACGAGGACGCCCTGGGCGGCGTCATGGCCGCCATCGAAGAGGGCGGGCGCACCGGACACTTCGGCGACGGCAAGATCTGGATCATTGAGGTACACGACGCCGTCCGCGTGCGGACGGGGGAGCGGGGAGCCTCGGCCATCGCGTGAGGTGGCCCAGCCGGGGCGGCCGCCTCGGACGGCACGCCGGCGGGTCCGAAACATGTCGGACCCGCCTGGGGAAGCCCGCCGGCGGCCGGGTGCTTTGGTAAACAAATGATGCGCGACATGAAACTTCGAGTGTATGATGGCTATCACAACCGTCGGTCAATCCTCGAAGGAGAGGCTTCTTTTGGAAGAGCTGCGCATCGAGGCCAATGGCAACCTTGGCCCCATCGATTCATCCCGCATCCCGCGCTACGCCGGGGCTGCMACCTATGCCCGCCTGCCGCGGCTGGACCAGGTCGCCAAGGCCGACGTCACGGTTGTGGGTGTGCCTTTCGACTCGGGCGTCTCCTACCGCCCCGGCGCCCGCTTCGGCGCCAACCACGTCCGTGAAGCCAGCCGGCTGCTCCGGCCGTACAACCCGGCCTGGGACGTCAGCCCCTTCGAGACCATTCAAGTTGCCGACRCCGGCGACATGGCCGTCAACCCGTTCAACATCAACGAGGCCATCGAAACCATCCAGCAGAACGCCCTAGACCTGACGGCGTCCGGCAGCAAGCTGCTGACCCTCGGCGGAGACCACACCATCGCCCTGCCGCTGCTGCGTGCCGCCGCGGAGCGCGCCGGCGAACCCATCGCCATGCTGCACTTCGACGCGCACCTGGACACCTGGGATACCTACTTCGGCGCCGAGTACACCCACGGCACACCCTTCCGCCGCGCCGTCGAGGAAGGCATCCTGGACACCGAGGCCATCAGCCACATCGGMACCCGCGGCCCGCTCTACGGCAAGAAGGACCTCGACGACGACCACCGCTTCGGCTTCGGCATCGTCACCTCCGCCGACGTCTACTACCAGGGCGTCCTGGAGACCGTCGCCAAGGTCCGGGACCGGATCGGCAACCGCCCGCTCTACATTTCTGTGGACATCGACGTCCTGGACCCCGCGCACGCGCCCGGCACCGGCACGCCGGAAGCCGGCGGCATCACCAGCCGCGAACTGCTGGAAATCATCCGCGGCTTCCGCGGCATGAACCTGGTGGGCGCCGACGTCGTCGAGGTCGCCCCCGCGTACGACCACGCCGAGATCACCGGTGTGGCAGCAAGCCACGTCGCCTACGAACTCGTGACCCTCATGGCAGACCGCGCCGTCGAAGGCGACCGCTTCGGCGCGCCGAACGGCTACGCCGCCCAGGCCCTCGGCCAGGAATCCCGCCGCCCGGCCGGATTCGGCTCCTCTGTGGCTTCGCCGGTGGCCTCGCGGTGACCGGCGTGCGCAACGGCGGGGACCTCGTCGTCGAGACCCTTGAGGCCCTCGGTGCCAAGACGGTCTTCGGCATCCCGGGCCAGCACGCCCTGGGCCTCTTCGACGCCATGGGCCGCGGCAACCTGCACTTCGTCTCCTCCCGGGTGGAAAACAACTCCGCGTTCGCGGCCGACGGGTACTCCCGCGCCACGGGCGAGGTCGGCGTGCTGTTCCTCTCGACGGGTMCGGGCGCGCTGACATCGCTGGCCGGCTTGCAGGAGGCCTACGCCACCGGCGTGCCGATGGTGGTCGTGGCGAGCCAGATCCCGCTCGAGGGACTCGGCGCCCGGCGCAAGGGCATGCTGCACCAGCTCGATGACCAGAAGGCCTCGGCCGCCAACGTCACCAAGAGCCAGCGGCTGATCCAGCACGCCTCCGGCATTCCCTCGGCGATTCAGGACGCGTGGACCGAGGCGATTTCCTCGCCGCAGGGCCCGGTGTGGCTGGAAATCCCGCAGAACGTGCTGCTGGACCCGATCGTGGTGCCCCCGGTGGAGGATGCCCTGGCCGAGGCCGCGGACAACCCGCCCCGGGTGGAGCTGGTCCGCGAGGCGGTGAAATGGCTTTCGACGGCGGAACGTCCGGCCATCATCGCCGGCGGGGGCACCCGCCGCGGCCGGGCCGAGAAGTCCCTGCTCTCGATCGCGGAGAAGCTCCGCGCCCCGGTGATCTGCACGCCCGGCGGCAACGGCGCGTTCCCCTGGAACCATGAACTCTCGCTCCAGGCGTGGATCGAGGACCGGTACATGACCGAGCTTCTCGAGGATGCCGACGTCCTGATCGTGATCGGTTCCTCCCTTGGCGAGGTGACGTCGAACTATTTCACCTTCGAACCCCGCGGCCGGATCATCCAGATCGACGCCGAACCCCGCGTCCTGGAGTCCAACCGGCCCGGCCTGGGCATCCGCGCCGACGCCGGCCAGGCCCTCGCTGCCCTCGACGAGGCCCTCGTGATCGGCGAAGCCAGCCCCGACTGGCACGGCACCGCCCCCGAAACACTGGTCAAGGAGACCCTGGCCAAGGTCACGGCCCGGCTCGAGTCCCAGGACCTGGCCAAGGAACTGAAGTTCATGGCCGACATCCGCGAGGCCGTACCCGCGGACATGCAGACGTTCTGGGACATGACGATCTCGGCCTACTGGGCCTGGAGCTGCTGGGACGCCCGGGACGGCCAGTTCCACTCCGCGCAGGGCGCCGGGGGCCTGGGCTTCGGCTTCCCCGCCGCGATCGGCGGCGCCGTCGGCCTGGAAACCACCGGCAGGCCCGGCAGGGTGCTGGCCGTCTCCGGTGACGGGTCATCCATGTACTCCATCTCCGAGCTCGCCACCGCCAAGCAGCACAACATCCCGGTMACCTGGCTGATCGTGGACGACGGCGGCTACGGCATCCTGCGCGAATACATGGTCGGCGCGTTCGGCAAGGCCACGGCCACCGAGCTCTCCCGGCCGGACTTCGTCAAACTTGCCGAGGCCTTCGGGGTTCCGGCGGTCCGGGTCGCCCCCGAAGACGTCGGGGATGCCCTGAAGGCCGGCTTCGCCGCCGACGGCCCCAACGTCGTCGTCGTCGAAACCCTGCTCAAAATGTTCGGCCCCACCCACCTGGCCACCTAAGCGGGCCGGCCAGCCGGCCGCCTGACTTGGGCCGGCCGTCCGGCCGCCTGGCACGGCAGGATCCTGCACGCCGACCGCGCGGACCTGGCGGGTCCACCCCTCACTGCGAGGGATGGACCCGGCAGGTCCGCGTTTGGCGTTTAAGCACCCTTCTTGGGGATCGGCCCGGCGCCTCACACGACCATCAAAAAGGGTTAGTTTCCCGAAGTAACCATTTTGCTGATATGGTTGCCTGGGGCAAGCAAAAAAGGGGTGTCCATCATGTCAGTTGAATCCAACGCTGCAGCCAAACTCGTTTACCAGATCTTCGACCTCCAGCGCGCCGTCCGCTGTGTTGCCACCGCTAACTTGCGCGGGCAGGACACCGGAGTGGCGCTGCAGGGTGTTCTCCGTTTTGTGGGGGAGGGCGAATCCCKGGCCACGCATCTTGCGGAGCGCCTCGGCGTTAGCGCTCCGGTGCTCAGCCGCCACATCGCCGAACTCGAAGAGCATGGCTATGTGGTCCGCCGGCCGGACCCCGAGGACGGCCGCGCACAACTGATCGCCCTGTCCGCCACCGGCGCGGAAAAGCTGCGCGCCATCGAGAACCATCGCACGGCAACCATCCAGGACCTCCTGCAGGACTGGAGCCAGAACGACGTCGAAGAGACGGCGCGCACMCTGCAAAAACTCGCTGAGTCCCTCAGGACCTCAGCCCGGGCAACGACGGCCGGACCCACGAATACGACCGAAATTGTTGAGGAGTAGACATATGGCTAGCMACGCTGCCGCCACAGGGCCGTCCCCGGTCCCATCGGGCATTCAGCCGGGGGCGCCCCGCGCATCCCAGGCCGCCGCAGAACCTGCGGCGATGACCCACCGCCAGATCATGGAAGCACTCACCGGGTTGCTCGCGGCGTTCTTCACCGCCATTCTGAGCAGCACGATCGTTGCCAACGCGCTTCCCACCATCATGTCCGAGCTCAAGGGCACCCAGACGGACTTCGCCTGGGTGATCACCGCAGCGCTCCTGGCCAACGCCGCAACCACCCCGATCTGGGGCAAGCTCGCCGACCTTTTCAACAAGAAGGTCCTCGTCCAGCTGAGCATCGTGATCTTCGTGGCCGGCTCCGTCATGGCCGGCCTGTCCCAGACCATCCCGCTGCTGCTGACCGCCCGCGTCATCCAGGGCATCGCCATGGGCGGTCTTACCGCACTGGCCCAGGCCATCATCGGCTCGATGATCCCCCCGCGTGACCGCGGAAAGTACTCCGGCTACATGGGCGGCGTCATGGCCGTGGGCACAGCCGGCGGCCCGCTGCTCGGCGGCTTCATCKTCGACAGCCCGCTCGGGTGGCGCTGGACCTTCTTCGTCTGCGTCCCCCTCGCCGTCGTCGCCCTCATCCTGCTGCAGATCACCCTGAAGATTCAGCACGTCAAGCGCCCGGCCAAGATCGACTGGCTCGGCTCCGTCCTGCTGACCTCAGGCGTCAGCCTGCTGCTCATCTGGGTTTCCTTCGCCRGCAACCCCGACTACTACGACTGGTGGTCATGGCAGTCGGTCGCCATGGTGGGCGGCKGCGTCGTGCTCCTTGGCCTGCTGGTGCTGGTGGAATCCCGCGTGGCCCAGCCGATCATCCCGCTCAAGATCATCTCGGAGCGGACCACCGCCCTCGCGATCCTCGCCTCGGTGGCCGTCGGCGTCGGCATGTTCGGCTCCTCGACCTTCCTGGGCMAGTATTTCCAGGTGGCACGCGGTGCCACCCCCACGGAAGCCGGCCTGCTCACGCTGCCCATGATCGCAGGCAACCTGATCGGTTCCGTCGCCTCGGGCATGCTCATCAGCCGCACCGGCAAGTGGAAGCGGTACCTGATCGCCGGCTCCATCCTGCTGATCGGCGGCCTCGGCCTGGCCGGCACCATGGACCACACCACCGACTTGTGGCTGACCGGCATCTACACCGCMATCCTCGGCATCGGTCTCKGCCTGCTGATGCAGAACCTCGTGCTCGCCGTGCAGAACACGGTCCAGGCCAAGGACATCGGCACGGCCAGCGCCTCTGTTGCCTTCTTCCGGTCCGTCGGCGGCGCCATCGGCGTCTCGGTCCTCGGAGCTGTCCTGGGCAACCGGGTCAAGGAACTCGTCACGGAGGGGCTCGCCTCCGCCGGCATCCAGGTTCCGGCAGGATCCTCGGGAGCCAGCATGGACCTCAAGGACATGCCCGCACCCATCCGCGACATCATGCGGGCCGCCTACGGTGACGCGATCGCGGAGGTCTTCATGATCTCGGCAATCATCGGMATCATTGCCCTGGTGGCCATCCTGTTCATCAAGGAACGCCCGCTGCGCCGGACGGTCGATATCCGGCCCGAGTCGGCCGAGCAGGCAGGTGCTTCTGCGACCGCTCCGGGAAATACCGGAAACGACGCCGTCCAGGGCGCCTCGTCCGCCACCGGAACCGGCATCGTGGACCTGGACCGGGAATTCATCGAGGTGCTCAGCCGCGAGCGGGCCGAATCCCGCTTCCCGGACGCCGCCCGCCAGGAGGCAGGCCTGACATCCGACCAGGCTTTCCGTCAGGGGGAGCCCCGCCAGGGGGAGTCCGCCGCAGAGCGCGCGACCGAGAGGGAAGGCGCCCGTCAACGCTCCCGGACCCTCGTGGCCGATGAACGGCCCKAGGCCGCCGACGTCGTGCCCGTACTGCTGCAGACCCAGCAGTTGCTGGCCGAACAGCAGCTCCAGCTGGCCGAGGCGCTGCGCGCCGTGTACGACCAGGCTGCCGAGCAACGTGCGATTGCCGCGGAACAGGCCCGTGTTGCCGAGGAGCTCACGGTCCTGCGCCGGCAGTTGGCCAAGCAGCGCAAGATGCAGCGCGCGGCGGCCGACTACATCGCCACGCACGGCCGGCACCGGACCGAGTAGCGTCCGGTTCGGGTCCGCCGGCCCGGTCCCTCAAGGCCCCGCGGCCGCCCTTTGGGCAGCCGCGGGGCCTTCGGCGCATCCGCCGGGGGCCGGCTTCTATCCGCGGGACGGCCGCCAGCCACTAAGTACACCGTTTGGATGATATTCGGTGTCCCGTGTTCCACCCGGGCGKGGGATTTCGTAGAGTTGGATGGCTGTGGCTGTCGGACCCAAGAGATAGTCTCCAATCAGCTCTTCAACGCACTTCATTTTCAGTTCTCGCAGCGTTTAGTCTTCGCTGTTCAACCTTCTGATTCGTCAGACTCCCTCTCATTCGGTACTCCTAAGGACTCGTGGGCATGCTCGTCACCCTCATGCGGCGCTATTCCAAGCCGTATCTGCCATACATCGCGGCTGTGATCATCTTCCAGCTGGCGTCCACCATCGCGGCTCTGTACTTGCCCAGCCTCAACGCCCAGATCATCGACGAGGGCGTGTCCCGCGGCGACACGGACTACATCTGGCGCACCGGCGGCATCATGCTCGGCGTCGCCCTGATCCAGGTGGCCACCGCGATCGCCGGCGTGTACTTCGGCTCGAAGGCGGCGATGGCGTTCGGCCGGGACCTGCGCCGCGGGGTGTTCCGGAAAGTCAGCAGCTTCTCGGCCCGCGACGTCAACCTCTTCGGCGCCCCCACTCTGATCACGCKCGGCACCAACGATGTACAGCAGGTCCAGATGCTCATGCTCATGACGCTGAACTTCATGGTGGCCACGCCCATTATGTGCATCGGCGGCATCTTCATGGCCGTGCGCGAGGACCTCAACCTGTCCTGGCTCGTCTGGGTTTCGGTGCCCCTGCTGGTGGTTGTGGTGGGCTACCTCGTGGTTCGCCTCATGCCGCTCTTCCGTTCCATGCAGGCGAAGATCGACCGGCTCAACGGGGTCCTGCGCGAGCAGATCATCGGCATCCGCGTGGTCCGGGCGTTCGTGCGCGAACCCCACGAGGCCGAGCGCTTTGGCGCCGCCAACAAGGACCTCACCGACGTCTCGCTGAAGATCGGCTCCTTGTTCGTGCTCATGTTCCCCGCCATCGGCATGATCCTTCACATCTCCACCGCAGCCGTGCTGTGGTTCGGCGGCCAGCGCGTCGACGCCGGCGAGATGCAGGTGGGCTCGCTGACGGCCTTCCTGCAGTACCTCCTGCAGATCCTTATGGCCGTCATGATGGGCACGTTCATGGCCATGATGATTCCCCGCGCCTCGGTCTGCGCCGACCGCATCGGAGAAGTGCTCGACGTCGAACCCTCCATCCACGACCCCCTCACCGCAGTGGCGCCGGCCGCCAAGGCCGGGCGCGTGGAATTCCGGAACGTGACCTTCGCCTACCCCGGCGCCGAAGCGCCCGTGCTGAGTAACATCAGCTTCACGGCCGAGCCCGGCCAGACCGTGGCCATCATCGGCTCCACGGGCGCCGGAAAGACGAGCCTGCTGGCCCTGCTGCCGCGGCTCTACGACGCCGAATCCGGCGAGGTCCTGCTCGACGGCGTCCCCGTCACTGAACTGGACCGGGCCGAGATCACCCAGCGCGTGGCCATGGTGCCGCAACGGCCCTACCTGTTCTCCGGAACCATTGAGCACAACCTGCGCTTCGGCAAGCCCGAGGCCACGGACGAGGACCTGTGGGAGGCCCTGACGGTCGCCCAGGCCGCGGATTTCGTGCGCGAAAAGAAGGGCGGCCTTGCTTCCCGGATCTCGCAGGGCGGCACCAACGTCTCCGGCGGGCAGCGGCAGAGGCTCTGCATTGCCCGTGCCCTCGTCACCGAGCCCAAGGTCTTCCTGTTCGACGACTCGTTCTCGGCCCTTGACGTCGCCACCGACGCCAGGCTTCGCCGCGCGCTCAAGGCCAAGACGGCCGACGCCACGGTGATCATCGTCGGCCAGCGCGTGTCCACCATCGCCGATGCGGACCAGATCCTCGTCCTGGATAACGGCAGGATCGTGGACCGCGGAACACATGAGGAACTGTTGCAAAGCTCCAGCACCTACCAGGAAATCGTCGAATCCCAGCTGAGCGCGGAGGCAGTGGCATGAGCATCAACGAGAAAGTCTCCACCGCCTCGGCCCCGGGCCCGGACGGGACAGCCCCGGACGGGACAGCAGCCGGGATGCCGGCAACGGACGTGCTGGACGATGATTTCCTCGAAGAGGAGTTCACTMCCGGCGAAGCCGACGGCGGCATGTTCGGCGCCGTGCCGGCCAAGAAGGCCCAGCACTTCTGGCCCTCGGCCAAACGGCTCATGGGGTTGCTGAAGCCCGAGCGTGCCGGCATCATCGCGGTTCTCGCGATGGTGACAGTCGCCGTCGTCCTCAACGTCATCGCCCCGCGGATTCTCGGCCAGGCGATGGACGTGATCTTCGCGGGCGTGGTCGGCAAGCAGCTCCCGGCCGGCGCCACCAAGGAACAGTTCATCGAAGGACTGCGCTCCCAGGGCCAGGACAACTTTGCCGACATGCTGACCAAAATGGATGTGGTGCCCGGCGCGGGCATCGACTTCCAGAAGCTCGCGTTCCTCATCAGCGTGGTGCTGGTGATGTACTTCGTCGCCAACATCTTCCTGTGGCTTCAAGGCTATGTCCTGAACGTGCTGGTCATGCGCGTGGTCCGCAAGCTCCGGGACGACACTGAGAAGAAACTCAACGAGCTGCCGCTGAACTACTTCGATACCCGCCAGCGCGGCGATGTCCTCTCCCGCGTCACGAACGACGTCGACAACATCCAGCAGGCGCTCCAGCAGGCCTTTGCGCAGCTCGTGAACTCGGCCCTGACGGTGCTCGGCATTGTGATCATGATGTTCATCGTGTCCTGGCAGCTGGCCCTCATCGCGCTCATCGCACTGCCGCTCTCCGGGGTGGCCGCCGGCATCATCGGCGCCCGCAGCCAGAAGCTCTTCGCCGCCCAATGGAAGAACACCGGCGAGCTCAACGGCCAGATCGAGGAATCCTTCTCCGGCCACGACCTCGTCCGCGTGTTCGGCCGCGACGCCGACATGCTGGCCCGTTTCGACGAACGGAACGAGGAACTCTACCGGGCCAGCTTCGGCGCCCAGTTCGTCTCCGGCATGATCATGCCGGTCATGCAGTTCGTCTCCTACCTCAGCTACGTGGGGATCGCCGTCGTGGGCGGACTGCGCGTGGCCTCGGGCAGCATGAGCCTCGGCGACGCCACGGCGTTCATCCAGTACTCGCGCGAATTCACCCAGCCGCTGGGGCAGATGGCCGGCATGGCCAACATGCTGCAGTCCGGCGTTGCCTCCGCCGAGCGGGTCTTTGAATTCCTCGACGCCGACGAACAGGACGCCGAGACCGCCACCGAGCACCTCCCGGCCAAGACCGACGGCCACGTCGAGTTCAAACACGTCACCTTCAGCTACTCGCCGGACAAGCCGCTGATCGAGGACCTGTCCTTCACCGCCGAGCCCGGACACACCGTGGCGATCGTGGGTCCGACCGGGGCCGGCAAGACCACCCTGGTCAACCTCGTAATGCGCTTCTACGAACTGAACGCCGGCAGCATCACCCTGGACGCGGTGGACATCACCCGGCTGAGCCGGTCGGAACTGCGCGCCAAGGTCGGCATGGTGCTGCAGGACGCCTGGCTGTTCGGCGGGACCATCTACGAGAACATCCGTTACGGCAAACTGGACGCCACTGAAGACCAGATCATGGCAGCAGCCAAGGCCACCTTCGTGGACCGCTTCGTCCGTGCCCTGCYGGATGGCTACAACACGGTCATTGACGAAGAAGGCAACAACGTCAGCGCCGGCGAGAAACAGCTCATCACCATCGCCCGGGCCTTCGTGGCGAACCCGTCGCTGCTCATCCTGGACGAGGCCACGAGCTCTGTGGACACCCGCACTGAAGTCCTGGTGCAGAAGGCCATGGCCGCGCTCCGCACCGAGCGCACCAGCTTCGTGATCGCCCACCGGCTCTCGACCATCCGGGACGCGGACACCATCCTGGTTATGGAGGCCGGCCGGATCGTCGAGCAGGGCCKGCACGCCCAACTGCTGGCACTGCAGGGCGCGTACTACCGGCTGTACATGTCCCAATTCGCCGGGGAGGACGCGGAGGCGGACTCCGTGGAGACGGCAGAGGACGCGACGGCGGTGCGAAGTTGAGCGCCGCGGGCCACACCGGGGAGGCGGGAGCCCCGGCAGCGGGGGAGGAGGGAGCCACCGAACCTCGCCGCCTGGAGGTGGAGGTGCCGATGCGCTGGAGCGACATGGATGCGTACGGGCACATCAACAACGTCCAGATCGTCCGGATCCTGGAGGAAGCACGGATCGCCGGGTTCGGGCCGCCGCGCGGAGCCGGGCTGCCCGGGATCGAACCCCTGGTGTCGCTCTTCAACGACATCCCGGAGGGGACCCTGGCGCTCGTGGTGGAGCACAAGATCCGGTACGTCCGGACCCTGGAGTACCGGAACGTGCCCGCCGTCGTCCAACTCTGGGTCGGCGCGGTCAAGGGCGCCAGCTTCGATATCCACTACCTGGTGCAGGATCCGGTGACCCGGGAGGACTGCGTCCGGGCCACGAGCCATCTGGCCTTCGTGGACGAGGCAACCGGACGGGTACTGCGGCTGACGCCGGAGCAGAAGGAACGGTTGGCCCCCTATACCCGCTCCCACCCGGTCCAATAGCCCCTACCCCCGTTCTTGGCATGGCTCCTACAATGAACAATCCCGACGCATAAGGAGCAGTGGTCGCTGTGAACATGGGCAAGAAGATGCACAAGAACATGGGCAAGGACATGCACCAGAAGATGCACATGAGGCACCCCCGCAAGAAGACGTGGAAAGAGCTCTCCCCGAGGGCGAAGGTCGGAACAATCGCCGGCGCGGTTATCCAACTGGCGCTGCTCGTCGCAGCCCAACGCGACATTTCGCGCCGGCCCGCAGCGGAAATCCGCGGCAGCAAAGCGATGTGGAGGGCTGCCACCCTAGTGAACTTCATCGGTCCGGGGTGCTATTTCACCTTCGGCGTGAAGCGCCTTCCCGCCACGAAATAGCCACGGCCAACCACCCGCCCGGGATCTACTGGCAGGTAGCTGGAGGGCAGCGTTAAATGCGCGCGTTCAGTTTAAGCCTGTAAATTGAACGTATGACCCCAACCAAAAAGCCTGCCCTGCACCGTGCCCTCGGTATCTCCAAGGAGATTGAAGACGCGGCGTGGTTCGTGCTGGGCCCGGGGTTACTCGGCAAGGCGTCMGCCCTGGACGGCCGCACCAAGACATGGTCTGTCCCGGCGGCCGCGGAGTTGCTGGAACGTCTCGAACGAGGCGTTCCGGACCCCAAGGCGCCGATGATGACCAACCTGCGCCAGAACCTCGAAGACGCCACGCGCGGGGCCAAGCAACTGGCGGTGGAGCTCCTGTTCCTCCAGTCCCTGCCGCTGGCCCACGAGGTCAAATCACTCAAGGTCAAGCGGGCCCGTGTCGCCGAGGCCGCGTCCTGGCTGGAACCCCCGCTTGAGCTCCCCGACGAGCTCTACGCCGGCATGACGGACCACGGTGTGATCCGGGACCGGACCGCGGAATTCAACTGGACCATCTGGGATCACCTGAAGTGGCTCTGCCGTTTCGTGCAGCACGTCGCCCAGCGGCCGGCCGKCGTCGTCCAGGCCGCGGTCAAGGACCCGCTGGCCTTCCACCGGCTGGTCGCCGGGACCCCGGATGACCAGCCGGCCATMCGCCGCAGCATCGAGTTCCTGGTCTGGCCCAGCTACTTCGAACCTGTCGTGGCCGACGTCGAACGGCAGGAAATCCGYGACGCCTTCGCATCCCTCGTGGGCGGCGCCAAGGGGGACAGCGACGAGGAAATTTCCGCGGACATCCACCGCATCCGCCTGCACCTGGACCAGCAGGCCGGGCAGCGGATCGACTGGTACTCCCGCCAGCTGGTAAGCCAGTGGCGGAAAGTCGGCGACCCGGGTCGTCGCGCCTGGCTGCTGCGCACCCACCACKACAACGCCGAGCTGCTGGGGGAGTGGCGGGACGAGGAAACGGTGACGCTCGACGTCGAACACCTCCGCCTGCTGGACCCCGGCGTGACCGCCGGGCTGGTCCAGAACGCCGTTGACGAGGACTACAAGCACCTCGGCTACGTGGAGCGGGAGGACACCAAGACCGCCGTCTTCGCCTTCCTGACCGTGATGAAGCCGGGCGATCTCGCGCTCTACCAGAGCTCGGGCAAGGTCCGGATCGGGGTGGTCCTCGGCGAGCCCGAACACGCCAAGGACAACCGCCAGCTCCGCCGCAAGGTCCGCTGGTTCGATGAGGAACACGACGTCACCGGCCTGCCCCGGCACGTGCAGCGGCAGCTGACCACGTCMGGCAACATCGTGGACATCACCCGCGTGATCCAGGCGCTTGAGGCGCTYCTGCCCGCAKAAGCCGAATCCGAGCCCGKCGACGGCGCCGAGCCGGACGCCGCCGTCGAACCGGTCTGTGAAGGTTTCCGCCCGCTGACGGAGGAGTTCGCCGCGTCCCTGCACATGGACCTGGAACCGCTGCAGGAAATCGCCGAACTCCTCGAAGAGAACCGGCAGCTGGTGCTCTACGGCCCGCCGGGAACCGGCAAGACATACCTCGCCAAGCATCTCGCCGCCGAGCTCGCGGGCGACACCACGGACGAGCGGGTCAAGCTCGTGCAGTTCCACCCCTCGTACGCCTATGAGGACTTCTTCGAAGGCTTCCGCCCGGACAAGACGGATGAGGGCCAGGTGTCATTCAAGCTCGTGGCCGGTCCGCTGCGCMGGCTTGCCGAGGAAGCCGCGAAACCCGGCAACGAGAGCAAGCCGTACTTCCTGATCATCRACGAGATGAACCGGGCAAACCTCGCCAAGGTGTTCGGTGAGCTGTACTTCCTGCTCGAATACCGGGATGACCGGATCTACCTCCAGTACAGCCCCAATGAGCCGTTCACGCTGCCGGACAACCTCTACATCATCGGCACCATGAACACCGCGGACCGCTCCATCGCGATGATGGATGCGGCCATCCGGCGGCGCTTCTCGTTCATCGAGCTCCATCCGAAGACGGATCCTGTGAAGGGCTCGCTCTTGCGTTTCCTRCAGGCCCGCGACCTGGACACGACGCCGGCTTTGCTGCTGGACGCCTTGAACGACGCCATCGATGAATGGGACCGGGACCTGATGATCGGGCCCTCCTACTTCATGAAGAAGTCCGCGCAGACGCCCAAGGGCCTCCGCCGGATCTGGAAGTACGAGCTCATGCCGCTGCTGGAAGAGCACTATCACGGCCAGCTCAACCGCGCCCAGCTCGAGGAGCGGTTTGGACTGGAACAACTCCTCGGCCGCCTTGCGCACGTCTAGGCTGACGCCGCCCGGGGGCGCTGTGGCGCTGGACCGGAGTGGCGCGGGCCGGAATGCGGCCGACCGGAGCGCCGCGGACAGGGGTACGCCCGGGCAGGGCGCACTTGGGCAGGGCGGCCCCGGCCGGGGCATACAGGCCCGGGCCGCGTCCGGGCCGGCCATCCCCGGGCGCGGTGACGCGGCGGCCAGCCGGCACATTGTCATCGACGAGCTCTCCGCCGGCGTCGTGGAGCGGCTTGATCCGGACACCGCGGCCTACGTCAATGCCAGCGGCCTGGCAAAAGCCTCGCCGATGGGCATGGGCCTGTACCGGATCGAACCCGTGGGCAAGGTKGGCTCGGTGCGCACCCCCACCGTCCAGTTGGAGGTGCGGCCGAAGGGACGGCTCGGTCTGAACCGTCTCCTGTTCCTGCTCGGCTACGCGGGGGATCAAGGGTTCCGCGACGAATCCGTCGCAGCCGTGGAGCACACCGATCTCTGGAGCGCGCTGGCCGAATCCCTGGCGCAGCTTGCCGACCGGACGCTGAGCCGCGGCGTGCTGCAGGGGTACCTGATGGTGGAGGAATCCCTCCGGACCGTCAAGGGCCGGATCCGGATMTCGGACCAGATTTYCCGCCGGCCGGGAATGCTGGTCCCGCTGGAAGTCTCGTACGACGAATTCACCGAGGACATCGCGGAGAACCKGATTCTGCGCGCCGCGCTGGAACGGATGTCCCAAGTGCCGCGCGTGCGGCCGGAAGTCCTCAGCCGGCTGCGCCAGCTGAAGGGAAAGCTCGACGCCGTGACGCGCCTTCAGTCCGGCGCGCCGCTGCCGCAGTGGCGGCCAAGCCGGATGAACACCCGCTACCACGCGGCTCTCCGGCTCGCTGAACTGATCCTGCGKAACGCCTCGGCGGAGGCTGGTGACGGCAAACAGCAGTCGGCKTCGTTCGTGGTGGACATGGCAAAAGTGTTCGAGGACTTCGTCGGGACGGCCCTGCGGGAAGCCATGGCTGCCTTCCCCGGCGAGATGCGGCTGCGCTACAACGCACTGCTCAACGAGGCCGTCCGCGACTCGGACAGGATCGTCGTGCAGCCCGGGGCAGTCCATTTCCTCGGCGGCCGGCCCGTCATGGTGTACGACGCCAAGTACAAAGCAGCAGCCGACGCCGGCGCATCGCTCTCGGGCGACCACTACCGGATGCTGGCCTACTGCACATCACTGCGGGTGCMGACGGCATGGATCATTTACCCGGGCGCAGGGGAAATCAAGCTGCGCCGGATTCTCAACACCGACATCGACATTGTCGAGTTCCCGCTGGATCTGTCCCTGCCKCCGTCGCAAATTCTGGCCTCGGTGGCAGATCTGGCCCAGCAGTCCTGGGGCGAAGTGCTCCGGCAGGMCAGTATTGATAGGTCAGCCAGTTAAACTGCTCAGCGCGTTAGGCGGATTCGTCCTGCCGGACGCCCACGGTCAGCAGGTGGTCCAGCAGCGCTCTTTCCGGCTGGCCCGGGTTGTTGGCGACATGCCACAGCAGTTTGTCCTGCGCTTCAGCATCATCCGGGTTGGTGGACGCTAGAACCTCATTAATGATTGAGGTCGACTGCCGACGCAAGGGTTCAAGAGCCGGGTCCGCTCCGCGGAACCGGCGGGGCCGGACGGCACGGTGTGTGGAGTGGCTGAGGGGACGGAACTGCAGGACTGTGGAACTGGGATCTGTGGGACTGTAATCTGCCGGCGCAGCAGCCGTGTCGGGMTCGTCGTTGGACATCAGCAAGTGCGGCATGCGCTCTCCCGTGTTTGCAGTACTTAGTGGTACTGACCGAATAGTGCCTAAGGTCCCCGATTTCGAATAGTAGCKGAGACCACCTGCCTGAACCGGAAGCTGGGCCGCGCGACACGCAGGACTTCTCGTGGTTTTTGCTGATTCAAGGCCGGGCGTCGATGTCGGTTCATGCCGACGGCGTGCGCTGCAGGAAAGCCTCGAGACGTTGCTCCAGCGCCGATGGGTCCTTTAGCTCGCATTCCCAGACGGTGAGCACCTGCCAGCCATCGCGTTCGAGCTGGAGCCGTTGCTGGGCGTCGCGGTTCCGGGTCCGCGTGCGCTTAGTTTCCCAGAATTCCGCATTGGATTGGGGCGCGTGCTGCCCCGCCCGGCAATCGTGGAAATGCCAGAAGCAGCCGTTGACGAAGATGACTTTATGCCGGCCGGCGAAGACGAGGTCCGGGTTGCCCGGGAGTTTGCCGCCGGCTGCGCTGCCGTGCAGACGGTACCGGTAGCCCTTTGCGTGCAGCAGCTTGCGGACCAGCATTTCGGGCTTCGTATTCTTGCCCCGGATGCGGGACATGTTCCAGCTGCGCCGCTCGGGGGTCAGCTTGTCCGCCATCATTTAAGTCTAGGCGGCCGCCCGGGCGGGTCCCCGGGCAGGTCCCGGGGCGTCAGCGGGCGGACGGTGGCCGATGGACACCGAGACCCCGGCGATGCCGGACGCCGAACGGCGGCCCGGAGACGACGTCGGGCCTTAGATCTCCCGTTCAGGGTGTTCGCCGAACTGGAAGTGTCGGCCACTGACCGACGCCGGCGTAATTTCTACGTAGAAGTCCTTCAATGTTGGAACCCAGGGTTTCAGTCCGAGGGCMTCGGCTTCGGCGATATCGGCCGATTGGTCAAGAACGCGCGCAGTGCCTCGCAGGACCACAGACCACGCTTCCTCGGACAAAATGCCGTCGGTTTCGAAGAGCACCTTCGAATTGATGGTGAGCTCGGCCAGTTTGTTTCCCGGGGCGGTGCGGAGGAACAATTTCCGGCCGCTGACCGCGTAGTTCACAGGGAAGATGTCGGGGTCTCCGGCCACGGTGACCACGAGCCTGCCGTGTTTTGTGCCCTCGATCAGTTTCCAGCTTTGCTCGTCGTCCAGCTTGAGGATGGGATTGCCGTCTTCGTGTTCGAACATCATGGGTTCATTGTTCTGAAACGAGCYGCCGATTGCTAGGGGCTAAAGGACTGACGGCCCGCCGTTTAGGGCCGCGAATGCCGCGCCCCGGTCAGTCCGCACGGCTGAGTTGGTTGCGCTTCGGGTGACACCGACGGGGCGGCGAAAGCCGCGTCAATCAGGCGCCTGTGGATAACTTTGTTGCCCAAARTGTGACGTCGGTTACCCTTAAGCAATTGCTTGGCTTCGCGCGTCTTGATTTCTATCGGGGGAGTAGCTGACCATGACATCTCGCAGTTCGTTTTCCGGTCCCTGGCGCGCCTGCGCGGTCGCCGTGGTGTCGCTCTCCCTGATGTCGGTCACAGCCTGTACCGGAGGTGGAGCGCCACCTCCCGGATCCTCACCTTCCGAGTCCCAAAGCCCGGCCGCATCGACCACTMCGAGCGCCACTCCGACGCCCACGGCCGCTTACAAACCCGCCGACGCCTCGGGTAGGGCCCAGAACGTTCCTGTGCCAGTACTGCCCGAGGCAGCGAAGGCGGAAACGAAGGAAGGGCTTGAGGCGTTTGCCCGGTACTGGTACGCGACGCTCTCCTACGCATACGAGACCGGAGACATCGAACCGCTGGAATTGGTGTCGAGTTCGACATGCGTCTCTTGTGGACGGGTCAAGGAAGTCGTCCAAGGATGGCATTCCGAGGGTAGGTGGCTGGTCGGTGGAAAAATGGTTGTGGAAGGTGTGCAAACCAATTTCATTGAAACAGGACCGGCTGAGTACCAAGTCCTGATTCAGGTGTATCAGGACGCCCTGTCCTACTATCGCGGTGATAGAACGCTGGACGAAAAGACCGAGCCAGGCCCCGCAACTGGCGACATCATGATCGCATCCTATGGCGGCGGAGCATGGAAGGCCGTAACCGTTGAGCACCTGGCCAAGGGCGGGTGATCACCATCGCCGGCAGAGCACTTCCAGTCCTTGCGGCTCTCATTCTTCTGTCCGGGCCGACAACACTTGAGGCCAGAGCCGACTCCTCAGACTCTCCTGTGAAAGGGGGCTGGGACCAAACCGGCGCCACCGTGTCTTCATGGCACCTCGACCCTGGTTCGGGAGTTTGGGTGGATGCGCCAGGTGCTTTATCGGAAGACCCGAACATCTATCGATTTGAATACCTCTGTCTTGACCCCACAAAGAATAATTTCGACATTGCTTGTCTGGCAGGTGCAGTGCGGTGTGACCAGGGGACTGACGGGCGACCCGTAAGGTGGTATTCATCGCTGAAAGTTTTCATTCCCCCGGTATGGTCAACGATTCGTCMCGATCGGTGCGTCTATTCGGAGAATCCTGACGATGTGCTCGGCAGAATCGCGGCGCAGATCCAGACTAAATTTCAGCAGCTGCCAGTCAGCCCAGGAAATGCCGTCATGCAGCCGAGTCCACACACTCTCCGAGGCGCAGAGACAAATTTTTATGCGGAAGCCGTCGAGCAAACMTTTGGTGTCGACATGCTGGGCCAGAGGGTCTCGATTGTGGCGAAACCCGTCGAGTACATCTGGAACTACGGCGACGGCACGTCGCGGGGTCCGCAAACGGCGGCCGGCGGGCCGCTTCCGCAGKACCGGTGGGGCGAGAAGACCCTGACGAGCCATGTCTACGCCCAGACCGGCGACTTCCCGGTCGTGCTGACAACGCATTTCCAAGGCACCTACTCCGTCAATGGAGGGCCGGCGCTGCCGATTCCCGGCCAGGGACAATTCAGCTCGCCGCCGCAGGCCATCAGCGTCTGGCGGTCGATCACCAGGAATTACGCAGACACGTGCCTGCAGAATCCCCAAGGCCAAGGCTGCCCCGGCGTCGCCCCGCCGCCTCCCTAGGACGGCACGACAGCCCGTGGCTAGGCTCGCAACTCCCGGTCTACCCGGTTCATCCGGGCGCTCACGAGCTGGCCGCGGGGATCACCCGGTCCGAGCAATGCCGCCGCTGCTGCCGCCGTTGCCGTGTCGGAGGATCCCATGTCGCTTGTGCACCATTGCAGCATCAGCCGGGCATCACCGCTGGACCGTACGGATGCCCCCACCGCCAGGTTGAGCTCGTCGCGCATAAACCCGACCGCCAAATTGGTCGAACGGGTGAGCAGTTTCGCCGGGTAAGCCGCAAAGGCCTCGGCCACACGCCCCTCCCGCAGATGRCCGGCCACAACGGAGGCATCCGTCATGACGGTGACGGCTGGCGAGAATCGGTAGGGGTTCGCTTCCACGACATCGCCCAGGATGCTGCGGATCCGGTGCATCTCGGTCCGGATCGCCGCGCCGGTGCCCGCGTCGCCATGGATCTCGTACGCCAGTTCGTCGGCACTCCAGCCCTGGTCGCGCGAGGCCAACAGGGCCAGGATCTCGGCACGGCGCAGCGTCAGCGGGCGTCTGGTCCCGCCGTCGATCGCCKCCGACGGCGCGTCGCCCAGCAGGCGCAGCAGCAGCTGCGACCGGGCGCCGCCGTCGCGCGGTGTCCGCTCGTCACGTAGTGTCGGCTGTCCGCGGMGCCCCAGGCTGCCGTCGGGAGCCGGAACCGATTTCAGCAGTTCCTCCGCKAGCCGCACTCCACACCGGACCAGCCGCAGGCTGTCCGGCGTGACCGATTCGAACGGGCCGGAGACGTCCAGGACGCCGACGATTTCGCCCGTCAAAGGATCGCGAATGGGGGAGGCGGTGCACGCCCATTCATGATGGGTCCGCACGAGGTGCTCGGCCGAGAAGAGCTGCGCCGGGGCGCCTGTCACCAACGCCTCGCTKATGGCGTTGGTCCCCACCCCTGATTCGGACCAGTCAGCGCCCTCCACAAACTCCAGGGAGTCCGCGAGCCGCAACGCCTGCCTGCTGCCAACGCGCCACAGGACTTCGCCCTCGTGGTCAGTCACGATCAGCAAATGTCGCCCGGTCACGGTCTCATCGGCCAGCAGCTGCGACAGCGCGGGCATGACGGCGGCCAGCCGGTGGCCGGCACTCAGGGAGCGCGCCTCCRAGACCTCGTGCCGGTGCGGCGGCCGGTGCTGATCCGGGTTGATGCCCAACGCGAGGGACCGCTGCCAGGACTTGATAAGCGACGGCGGCAGGTGCGGATCCGGACTGCCGGAAATGGTGGCCGCGTGCGCCGCCCGGAGTGTCCGGGCGTACTCCGCCGGCGCCGAAAACCTGAGGTCTGAGGGGTGCATGATGGCGCCATTGCCCTGCCGCATGCTCATTCTCCCAACTCGCCCTCGAATCGTCGCACCCGGCCGGTTCCCCGCCCCTTCCCTGCCGCCGTCGGCTGCTTTGAGCGGCGGACAACGGCTTGAGAGCTCCGTGTAACCCGATTGTAACCCCCGCCGACTTTTACTTGTGATGCGGGTCACTGCGTGGCCTAGGGTCACGCAACGGGAGCGACCCACTGTCAGCAATGGAAAGAGGAATCATGCCTGAGACACCAAACGGCGTCGTCGGGGCGTGGCTGGCGCAGTTCGATGAGGCACTGCGCAGCCACAACACGGACGCCGCACTGGAACTTTTCGACGACGATTCGTACTGGCGCGACTTCGTCTCATTCACCTGGAACCTCAAGACACTCGAGGGTAAAGAGGACATCCGCCGCATGCTCGAGGCGACCCTTGACGACGTGCAGCCCAGCAACTGGGCCCTCGCCGAGGACGCCACCGGGGACGCCGCGAACGCCGAGGCCTGGGTCAATTTCGAGACCGCCCAGGCCCGCGGCTACGCCCATCTGCGTCTCCGCAACGGCAAATGCTGGACCCTGCTCACCACCATGCAGGAGCTCAAGGGCTTTGAGGAAAAGAAGGGGCCGAACCGGGAGAAGGGGGTGGCCCATCAGATCACGAAGGGCCGCAAGTCCTGGTTGGAACTGAAGGAAGAGCAAGAAGCGCGGCTCGGCTACGAAGACCAGCCCTACACCGTGATTATCGGCGGCGGCCAGGGAGGGATCGGGCTGGGTGCGAGGCTGCGCAGGCTCGGCGTGCCCACCATCATCATCGAAAAGAATGAGCGCGCCGGTGACTCCTGGCGTAACCGCTACAAGTCCCTGCACCTGCACGACCCTGTCTGGTACGACCACCTGCCCTACATGAAGTTCCCGGACGACTGGCCGGTTTTCGCGGCGAAGGACAAGATCGGCGACTGGCTCGAGAACTACACCCGGATCATGGAGCTGAACTACTGGTCCAAGACCGAGTGCACCAACGCCCGCTTCGATGAAGCGTCCCAGGAGTGGGTGGTGGAGGTGGTGCGCGACGGCCAACCGGTCACCCTGCGTCCCAAGCAGCTCGTCTTCGCCCTGGGCGTCTCGGGGTACCCCAGCGTTCCCGTGTTCGACGGCGCCGAGTCCTTCCTGGGCGAGCAGTACCACTCGTCCAAGCACCCGGGCGGTGGAGACTGGACCGGGAAGAAGGCCGTGGTTATCGGTTCCAACAATTCCGCGCACGATATCTGCGCCGACCTCTGGGAGCACGGCGCGGACGTCACCATGGTCCAGCGGTCCTCCACGCACATCGCCCGCAGCGAGTCCCTCATGGATCTGGCACTCGGCGGTCTCTACTCCGAACAGGCGCTCGCCAACGGCGTCACGACGGAGAAGGCCGATCTGCTGTTTGCCTCGTTGCCGTACCGGATCCTGCCCGAAGCTCAGATCCCGGTGTATGCGGAGATGGCCGAGCGCGATGCCGAGTTCTATTCCGAGCTGKAGGCTGCCGGCTTTGACCTGGACTTCGGTGTGGACGGCTCCGGACTGTTCCTGAAGTACCTCAGGCGCGGCTCCGGCTACTACATCGACGTCGGCGCCTCCMAGCTGATCATCGACGGCCGGGTCAAGCTCGCCAACGGCGAGATCGGCAAGATCACCGGGAATTCCGTCGTGATGGCCAACGGCACGGAACTGGAGGCGGACGTCATCATTTACGCCACCGGCTATGGGTCCATGAACGGCTGGCTGGCCGATCTGGTCTCGCCCGAGGTGGCCGACGCCGTCGGCAAGTGCTGGGGGTACGGATCGGAGACGCCGAAGGACCCGGGGCCGTGGGAGGGCGAACTGCGCAACATGTGGAAGCCCACGAACGTGGAGAACCTGTGGATCCACGGCGGCAATCTGCACCAGAGCCGGCACTACTCCAACTACCTGGCGCTGCAGCTCAAGGCAAGGATGGAAGGACTGCCGACGCCGGTCTTCGAGCTCCAGCCCACACACCACGCGCGCTGAATTGAACTGACTCGAACAGGCCGTGACAATCACAGGCACGGCAACCAGACTGGGGTTACGGCTCCGTTGTGACAGACCAACGACATTCCGTGGATGCGCCTTACCGGGCGCATCCACGGCCTGGAATGCAAAGGCGAAACACCATGAAAGCAGCACGATTTCACGCCCGTAAGGATCTCCGGATCGAAGATATCGCTGAGCCCGAGCTGCGTCCGGGCGCGGTGAAGATCGCCGTCGCCTGGTGCGGCATCTGCGGCACAGACCTCCACGAATTCCTGGAAGGGCCCATCTTCACCCCGCCGCCCGGCAACCCCCACGTACTGACCMACGAGGCCGCGCCCGTCACCCTGGGGCACGAGTTCTCCGGCACGGTCGAGGAACTCGGGGAAGGAGTCAGCGGCCTCGCGGTCGGAGACAGCGTCGTCGTGGAGCCTTACTTCGTCTGCAATGAATGCGGCCCCTGCMTCAGCGGACACTACAACCTCTGCACAAAACTCGGCTTCATCGGATTGGCGGGCGGCGGTGGCGGCTTGAGCGAGAAGGTCGTCGTCGACGCCCGATGGGTGCACGCGGTCGGAGACATCCCCCTGGATGAGGCCGCGCTCATCGAACCCCTCGCSGTGGCGTATCACGCCGTCGGCCGCAGCGGGCTCAAGGCCGGGGACGTCGCCGTTGTCGGGGGAGCCGGACCTATCGGCTTGCTCACCGCCGCGGTCCTCAAAKGCATCGGCATCACCACGATCGTCACCGAGCTGTCGACCGCCCGCAAGGACAAGGCGGCCTCGTCCGGGGTTGCTGATCACGTTCTCGACCCGAGCTCAGACGACGTCAAGGCGCGCGTGCTGGAACTGACCGGCGGCGCAGGGGCCAACGCGGCGTTTGAATGTGCCGGCGTGAATGCCRTGCTGGACACGATGCTCGACGTCGTCAAGCCCGCGGGCGTCGTCGTCAACGTGTCGATCTGGGGGCATCCGGCCACGGTGGACATGCAGAAAGTCGTGCTGAAGGAAATCGATCTGCGCGGCACCATTGCTTACTGCGGCGATCATGCGGCCGCCATCAAGCTCGTCCAGGACGGAAAAGTCKACCTCAAACCCTTCATCACTGGAAGAATCGCCTTGGATGATCTGGTGGACCAAGGGTTCGACACCCTCATCAACCACAATGACACCGMGGTGAAAATCATCGTCCACCCGTAGTGATCCGAGTCTCATCAGGAATAGTTGCAGACGCCTCGCAGTTGCCGCCAGTGAACCCATTTCACTGTGAAAGGAATTGCGCATGCTGTTTTCCCCGATGACCCTCGGCGAGCTGGAACTGCCCAATCGTCTCGTGATGGCGCCGCTGACCCGTCTTCGCTCCGGCCGGGAAGGAATCCCGGGGCCGCTGGTTGTTGAACACTACCGCCAGCGCGCCTCGCTCGGCCTGATCGTCAGCGAGGGCACCTACCCGAGCCACACGGGCCAGGGCTTCCCGGGCCAGCCCGGCCTGGTGACCCCGGAGCAGCTCGAGGGCTGGTCCAACGTCACCGCGGCCGTCCACGCCGAAGGCGGCCGGATATTCGCCCAGGTCATGCACGCCGGCCGGGTCACGCACCAGGACACCAATGGTGGTCATGAGGTTGTGGCGCCCAGCGCCATCGCGATCGACGGCGAAACCCGCACCTACGCGGGCAAGCAGCCGTTCCCCGTCCCGCGCGCCCTCACCACCGAGGAACTGCCGGGCATCGTCGAGGAATTCGTCACAGCGTCGCGCAGAGCCGTCGAGGCAGGGTTCGACGGCGTGGAGCTGCACTCCGCCAACGGTTACCTGCTCCACGAATTCCTCGCTCCGTCCGCTAACCAGCGCGATGACATCTACGGCGGTTCACCCGAGAACCGCGCCCGCTTTGTCCTCGAAGTGGTCGAGGCCGTTGTTGCAGCCCTCGGCGCGGACCGGGTGGGTATCCGCATTTCGCCGGAACACAACGTCCAGGGCGCCCTCGAACTGGATGCTGCCGATGTCCGGGAGACCTACGGCCGGCTGGTCGACGGCCTGGCTCCCCTGAAGCTTGCGTACCTCAGCGTCCTCCACAAGGAGCCCACGAGCGCACTCGTCCAGGACCTGCGTGCTCGCTTCGGCGGGACCTTCCTCGTGAACACCGGCTTTGGCGTCATCACTACCCRMKACGAGGCAGTGGCACTCGTGGCCGACKGTCACGCCGACGCTGTGGTGGTCGGCCGCCCGGCCATCGCGAACCCGGACCTTGCCCGCCGCTGGCGCGAAGGCCTGCCCGTCAACGAGCCCGACCCCGCCACCTTCTACGCCGCCGGCGCCGAGGGCTACACGGACTACCCGGCATACCAGAACTAGGCAGCGACTGGGCCGCCGCAGCGCGGCGCCCGCGGCTGGACATGTCCCGCGCCGCACTTCATGACCAGTGGACATGCTCAGCTTCGGCCACCAGCAGTGGACAGAATGCCATTCTGTCCACTGCCGGCATTTAACAATGAGCATGTCCCTCGTTGAGCGGTCCTGCGGCTGGACATGCTCCGCGGTGACACGTACGGCCGGACATGTCCAGCTCCGCGCTCCTGGGGCACTGGACATGTCCCTTTCCGCACTTCATGGCCGCTGGACATGCTCAGCGTCGGCCACCAGCAGTGGACAGAATGCCATTCTGTCCACTGCTGGCATCGACCAACGAGCATGTCCCTCGTTGAGCGGTCCGGCGGCTGGACATGCTCCGCGGTGACACGTACGGCCGGACATGTCCAGCTCCGCGCTCCTGGGGGCACTGGACATGTCCACTGGTACAACGCGCCACAGGACATGTGCCTTGGCTGGTCGCGTGGCTGGGCATGTCCCGTGGTCCCTTGCCGCTGGTGCAGCCCCAGGGAGGGGCATGTCCACTCGTGAGGGGTGCGAATGAGCATGTCCCGGAGGGAGCCCCCCACGCACGCTTCCACCCCCAGTCCTATAGGATCTGAACATGCAACTAGCTTCCACCGGCAGCGCCTMTGAGGGGCGTCCCGCGGGCCGCCCCGTTAGCCGGCAGGTCCTGGCGGACCACGTCTATGAAGAGCTTCTGGCATCGCTGATGGATGGCCGGCTGGAACCCGGTGCCGCGGTGAGCATCGACGGGACCGCCCGGGAGCTCGACGTTTCTCCCACACCCGTCCGCGAGGCGCTGGCCAGGCTGGAACACACCGGTATGGTGCGGCGGGTCGCGCTCAAGGGTTACCGGGTTGCTCCKGTGTTCACTCAGGAAGACTTCGCCGAGCTGAWGGAGGCCCGGCTTGCGATCGAGCCCGTCAACGCCCGCCTGGCGTGCGCCCGGCTGACTCCGAATCACCTCAAGGAACTGGAACTGGCGGTGGCCGACCTCAAGGACGCGCCGCGMGGGCCGTCCTTTGCCGAATTCCGCGGCTACCTCGAAGCCGACGAGCGGTTCCACCGGCTCATCGCGGAGCAGACCGGCAACCAGTTCATGGTGGCCGCCTATGCCGCCCTCGKCGGACAGATCCAGCGCTTCCGCCTGTTCGGGGGAGTAGGCATCACCGACGCCGACCACGCGATCGCCGAACACCAGGCCGTCCTGGATGCGCTGGCCTCGGGGGACCCGCAGAAGGCTGAAGCCGCCATGGCGGAGCACGTGCGCAAGGTGCGCGGCCGGGCCATTGCGGACGCGCCGGCAGACTGACCACCCAGCATTTCCGGAGTTCCCTTCACGCGAACGATGAATCCCTATAGGATCTTCGATTGTTGCCAATGACCACGATGTGACCTTGACAACACCCTTTCGATAGTAAATCCTATAGGAAACAGGATTCCACGAAGGAGTGACCCATGGCTTACACCGCCGAAAACTGGCCCATCACCGCGGCGCTGCTGCAGTTCCMCGGCACCGACGCCCAGGGCACCCACATCAACGATGCCCCGGCGTCCGCCTGGGCCGAGGTACTGCAGGAGGTCAAGGACGCGGGCTTTGCCAACGCGGACCTCACAGACAGCTGGGTCCGGCCTGGCGACCTCAGCRCCGCCCGGCTTGCGGAGTTCAAGCAGACTGCGGAGAACGTGGGCATCGGCATCCCCGTCATTTCAGCCATCCGCCGCAGCGTCATCGAGGCCGGCAACTGGGGAGCCAACCTCGCCTACAGCCACCGCACCATCGACGCCGCCGCCGAACTCGGCTGCGAAGTGGTGTCCTTCGGACTGCACCAGGCCATCACCGCCGAGCAGCAGAAACAGCTCTGGTTCTGGACCGTAGAAGGCTACAAGGACCCGGTGGGGGACAAGGAAGCCTGGAACAACGCCGTCACCCGCCTGCGGGAACTGGGCCGGCACGCGGCCGACGTCGGCGTCCTGCTCTCGCTCGAAATGTACGAGGACACGTATCTCGGTACCGCGGATTCGTCCGTCCAGCTGGTCCAGGACATCGGACTGGCCAACGTCGGCCTCAACCCGGACCTTGGCAACCTCATCCGGCTCCACCGACCGATCGAGGACTGGCGCGAGATGGTCGCCAAAACCCTCCCGTACTCCAACTACTGGCACATGAAGAACTACATCCGCGACGAGGACGTGGCCCGGAACACCTATGTCGCGATGCCGGCCCCGATGGAAAGCGGCCTCATCAACTACCGCGAGGCGTTCAAAGTGGCGCTMTCGGTCGGTTTCCAGGGCATCCTCTGCACCGAGCACTACGGCGGCGACGGCCTCAGCGTCACGGCCAGCAACCAGGACTACCTCCGCCGGCAGGTCCTRCCGAAGACCGACGGCTACGCCCTCGGCCAGAGCCAGGTGGCCCAAGGACGGC